>NZ_CAWUDP010000020.1:0-124431 GCF_963920835.1 Scytonema sp. PCC 10023 | reverse complement strand
ATCTGCTATTGCTTGCTAATGTTTGCTAATACTTTATGCAACTTATTTCAATACCACGTCTCTACAGTAGTAAAAAAGCGTGGAACTACAGTGATGGGGTATGACTGGATAATATCAGGTTTGGTCGGAAACGCAAACGCGGGGACTTAACAATTCGCTCATTCGCTCATTCAAAATTCAAAATGAAAGACACTTTCAGTTGGGAATTTAAACCCCAACTGAAAGTGAGGAGCCAGTGTCGTGGTGAGGCAGCACTGCGGGAGGGTTTCCCTCGTGCCGGCTCTGCCTTCATGGTTTCCCGACTTGAGACATCTGGCGTACTACGTATAAACGTAGGGGTCTTAGACCCTTTAATTTACGATAAAAATTTTTGAATTATCAGTAATTATCAGAACTTGATATAAATTATCACAAGTCATTAACAGTGCAAAATTCAAATTTTTTTAAGACTGCAAACTGGATGTATTGCCGCTAGAGTGCAATTTAAGTACTCTTAAGCTTTATAAGACAGCTTTTGGCAAAAAATAAGTTAACTTAAATATAGGTATTGTTTCTCAACAAGTTAGAAGAACTAAAGTTAAAAGAACTATTGATATACAAGCGACAAGGCACAGATATTCATTAATTTCCCATGAACATTCTTAGTAACCTGCTTTCTCAACCAGCTCAAAACAAGCCTCAAAAAAAGCAACGCCGAGGAATTGAAATCAAATCGCCGCGTGAAATTGAAATTATGCGGCAATCAGGAAAAATAGTGGCAACCGTCCTCAAAGAAATTTCCGAGCTGGTAAAGCCAGGTATGACCACAGCTGATTTGGATGCTCATGCGGAGAGACGCATCCGGGAGATGGATGCAACACCTAGCTTTAAAGGATATCACGGTTTTCCTGGTTCTATCTGCTCCAGCATCAACAATGAAGTTGTACATGGCATTCCTACTGCCAAAAAAGTCATCCGCGCTGGAGATGTCTTAAAAGTCGATACCGGCGCATATTACCAAGGCTTTCATGGTGATTCTTGCATTACAATTGCTGTGGGCGAAGTCACCCCAGAAGCTGCAAGACTGATTCGCGTAGCAGAAGAAGCTCTTTTCAAAGGCATTGAACAGGTGAAAGCAGGAAACTACCTGATGGATATTGCTGGAGCAATTGAAGACCATGTGAAGGCAAATAAGTTTAGTGTAGTACAGGACTTTACCGGACACGGTGTTGGTCGTAACCTGCATGAAGAACCTTCAGTTTTCAACTTCCGCACCCGCGAAATGCCAAATGTAAAACTGCGTGCGGGGATGACGCTGGCAATTGAGCCAATTTTGAATGCTGGTTCTAAGTATACACGCACCTTGTCTGACCGTTGGACAGCTGTGACGGTGGATAATTCTCTATCCGCTCAGTTTGAGCATACTGTGTTGGTGACAGAGACGGGATACGAAATTTTGACAGATCGCTCGAAAGTTTAAATGATGTAAATTTATCATTGAAAATTGAGTTCTTCAGACCCCCGACTTCTTAAAGAAGTCGGGGGTCTTGTTTTTTCACAAATCCAAGGGCAGACTGCTATATATAGCGCTTTTCGTTTCAATGAAGTACAAATTTATCTGTGTCCATCTGTGTCCATCTGTGGTTCTTATTTCTTGATGTATTGCACTCAACACTCAAGCGCTATATTATCTTCACTTCATTAATGCTTGAAAGCCTGCTTGTACAAAATGCTGATCAAAAGTCAAAGCTTGAGTCACTTGTGCTTGCATGACTACAAATGAAATGCAATCAACCAAACCCCATGCTTTATCTTGGTACGTTTTGTAGAGTATAAACGCTTGCTCGAATATTTGTGGAGTAAGCCGCACAATTTCTACTTCTTCTCAAGAAAAAAACTGCTCAATGATTTCAACCGCTTTGTCTTTATAATTTCGTGCTAAAGCGTTACCAATTTCCAGCAATACAGCGTCAGTTGTGATTAAAGAGTATCCTTCCAATTTGTCGGCTAATTCGTAGGCTTTTTGGTGATACTGGTCACGCTGGTTAATCAAGGCTACAACAAATAAAGTGTCAACAAATACTTTATTCGACACCTTTTTTCCCACTTACATATAAATCAAGATTGGCAGCAAAATCTTCTGGTGCATCAATCTTAATCTGTTTTAGTTTAGACATGAAGCTTGGTTTCTGTGAGCTTTGTTTAGATTGGGTAAAGTTTTTGATGAGATATAGCTCATCAAGATGTTTTTCGTCAAGGTTGTCAATTTCTGCTTGGATTTTTTCTTTTGTACTGATTTTTGTATCTCCTGTTTTCTTTAATTTCAGATAATTTTAACTTAGATAATTTTAACAATGGTTACTGGGGCTAACTCTATTGTGCCTCTTAAAAAATTGTACTTTGTCTACAATAGACCTTATGCAAAAGTCAATTTTTTGAAATATTAAACCATAGATTCACACAGATGCACACAGGTATAGCGGTTTGCAACCCTTGTAAGGTACAGAAAAAAATAATGAACCACAGATGGACACAGATGGACACAGATAAATAATTAGTTCATTCAATTGAGTTGCGTTATAAATTCTCTGCGTTTATCTGCGTTTATCTGCGGTTCCAAATAGCCCTAAACCAATTTTTGCAATAATTTGCAAGAAATTTCTTAAACCGACTTTGGCAATGCCACAAGACAAAAATTAGGCTGCTCGTTCACATCTTCCAACCGCGAAGTTTTTAACCTATCAAGCCACTTTTGCATAAACACTTGATTGGCTTTTTGCTCATCTGGATCTTGAGTATCCAACGGATTTGGCATCAGTCCTAAAATCGTCGCTGTGGTGACACAAAACATCGATTTTTGGAAACTGATACAAATTTGTACCCGCAAATCATCTTCTCCCCGACGAGTGCGACGATAAACTTCGTGCAAATAATCTGGAAGATAATGACGCATATCCTGCATCAACAAAGTAGGAGGAATACCCGCCCCGCCAATTGGTAATGGATCAGCATACAAAGCGCCATATTGAAATCGAGATTGATCGGGGGGAATTTGATATGCTTTAGCATTATATGAAACTGTGCCATGAAATGGCGTTCCCCGGAAGAAAACTGCTTCTACATAAGGTATTGCTGTGTCTGCAAGGAATGTTAAGCCTACAGATTTAGGAATGATATCGTAAACTTTATCCCGAATTTTCACAGAGTAGGTAATTGGCTTACTGGCATCTGCTACTAAACCTGCTTTGATATGGTCTACAACATCAGGAATAGATTTGATTTCTCCTTGATCGTAACGGTCTGATAAAGTGAGGAAAATATCAGCCATCACCCGCCAAAATTGACCTAAACCAGTTGTGTAAGCACTGACTCGCAACTGTTCAGTTAAGAAATCAGGAAATAGTTGATTAACTCCCATTATAATGGGATTGTTTTTAAATTTTGCTTTGATAACAGCTTGCGCTCTTTCTTGAAATTCTGTTGAATCGAGATATTTATCTAACCCACCTCCACCATGCCACATCATTGATTTCATGCAATACTCGGCATATTCAAAATTTATTCTGTCATGCCACCAATGCCGTAGTAGTTTTTTAAAAGAAAAGTCTCCGTTAAAATATTTAAAAAACGGAAAGAACACTAAAAATTGATGCTCAGCCATGTATATCAGATTTTTTGAGTAAGCATCTAAAACAACTCCATAGCTTTTGAGAATGCCGACAACTTCTAACAAATTTTCTGGGGTATCAGGAAGTAATGCTCCTCCTGATTCTAGTCGCTCAATATACTCACCTAATGGATAGTTAATAGGCTTATTTTGGATGTTTACCATTGCCATTTCTCCGAAAGTCATTGTTGAGTAAAAGTTTTTTACTAATATTTTGTACCTGTGCCAGATGCACCGACACAGACGAAACCCACCTACGTGGGTTTCAAAATGGTTAAAGTCCGCGTAGATGGACTTTGTTGGACAAGCCAAAGCTGTCTAAGTTTTGCCTTTTGCCTTAACCAAAGACACCGTTGCTACAGGGTTTGGCGTGTTAACCATCGCTGTCATTGTTGGTTCTGTCCAACGTACTAACCAATTGGGTTGGATACCAAAAATCACAATCAGCACAGCTAAAACCACCGCAGGTGTACGATCTGCCCAAGATACGCGTGGCAAGTTAATGACTTGTGCAGACAAGCGCCCAAAAAAGGCACGATTCATCAGAATTAAGAAGTAAACAGCGGTTAAGCCTGTACCAATCATGCTGAGCAAAGTCTGTACCGGATAAACTGCGAAACTACCGCGAAAAACGATGAATTCGGCAATAAATCCAATCATTCCCGGTATACCAGCACTTGCCATCACTCCCAAAACCATCAAGCTTCCAATTACGGGCATACCGCGTTCTGGGTTGAGAAGTCCCTGGAGAACATTTAAATCGCGGCTTCCTGCTTTTTTATACACAACCCCCACAAGTAAAAACAGCAGGGCAGAAATCAAGCCGTGGCTAATCATTTCCATGATGCCTCCCAACACGCTGAGAGGTGTTCCAGCAGCCGCAGCTAAAAGCACATAGCCCATGTGTCCAATCGAACTATATGCCACCATTTTTTTCATATCTGTTTGGGCGATCGCACAAGATGCACCATAAAGCACGCTCACCACCGCCCACGTTGCTAAAGCGGGAGCCAAATAACTCCAAGCTTCGGGCAACAAGTTCATCCCAAACCGCAGTAAACCATAGGTTCCTAACTTCAACAGTACTCCAGCCAACAACACTGAAATCGGTGTCGATGCCTCGACGTGAGCATCTGGTAGCCAAGTATGGAAGGGAACTAGGGGAATTTTGATGCCAAAACCAATTAAAATTCCTACTAGCAGTAATATCTGTGTTTCCAAAGACAGAGACTTGGTATTCAAGGCGTCTAGAGCAAAGGTAGAAGCACCACTCAGCCAAACTATGCCAAGAAAACTTGCCAAAATGATAATCCCAGAAACAGCGGTGTAAATCAGAAATTTAGTCGCTGCATAGCCCCGCTTTTCACCACCCCAAATAGCAATCAAAAAATATAGGGGAATCAGTTCTATCTCGTAAAACAGGAAAAACAGCAGTAAATCCTGTGCCATGAAAGCGCCAGTCACCCCAGCATTTAACAGCAGGAGCAAAGAGTAATAAAATCGAGGACGGGCAATATTTTCATCGGTGCTGTAGATGGCGATGCAAGTCAACAACCCATTTAAAAGCAACAAAGGTAGTGACAAACCATCTAGTCCCAGGTGATAACTCAATCCTAAAGCATCTACCCAAGGAAAGAATTCGCTAAACTGTTGACTGACTTCCCCAGGGTCAAACTGGCTTGAAAGCACCGCAGTCCATAAGAAGGCGATACTCGCAACGACCAAAGCAACTCCACGGGAAAGTTTTGGGGAGATGCCAGGCAAGAAACTGATGAAAGCCGCACCTAGCAACGGCACCAAAAGCAAAGCACTGAGCATAGATAAACAGGGCGAAGGGGAACAAGGAGACTAAAACGGAAATTTATTCAGCAAGCCCAATGACCAACTAATGAAAAAACCTAAGACGCTGATGCCTACAAGAATGGTCAATAGGTATCCTTGAGAGCGACCGGAAACGCTGTACTTCAAGGTTTGTCCACCGAAAATTGCTGCAAACCCAACTAAGTTAATGAGACCATCAACAACAAAGCGATCGCTCCAAGCAGAAATTTTAGAAAGCAGCGCGACGGCACTCACTACCGTCACTCGGTAGAGTCGATCAATGTAAAAGTTATAACCCAACAAGTCTTGCAAGAATCTCCAGGCAAGGACTGTGGATCTCGACCAAGCCTTGTGCAAATAGATGTTAGACCCTATGCCTATCCCCAGCACTGTGGAGGATACTAACAACCCTACTACTATCCAATTTATACTTTCCCAATCAGGTAGTAGATACCATTGTTGCAACATCAGAGGTAATAACAAAGTTATTACAGTCAGGGATACCATTGGCAATGCCATCTGCCAACCAACTTCTGGGGTGCGGCGGGTCTTTGGTTGCGGTGTACCCCAAAATATTAAGCGAAATAGGCGTGTCAAATTCAATGCCGTTAAACCATTGACCAGCACTAAGACGGCAACTACCCAAGGGCTAACCAATGCCAAGCCATCAGCCCATCCTAACATTGCCCAAAAGCTTCCCAATGGCAGCAGCGTTACCATTCCACCCGCACCGACAACAAACGCTGTGGTGGTTGCTGGCATCTTTGACCACAAACCGCCCATTTCTGTTAAATCTTGAGTGTTAGTCGTAAATATGACTGAACCAGAACTCATGAATAATAGTGCTTTGGCAATTGCATGAGCTAGCAGCAACATCAGAGCAACTCCTCCTTGCTCCATCCCTACCGCCAAAAACGCTAATCCCATGTATGCACTGGTGGAATGAGAAAGCGCTCGTTTAATGTCAATTTGGGCGAGCGACACTAACGATGCACCGACTGCTGTCACCGTACCCATGATTATCAAAGCATTTAATGCGACTGGCGATAGCGCTAATATTGGTTGTAGTTTAAATAGCAGATACGCTCCACCAGCAACCACCAGAGAGTTTCGCATCACTGAAGCTGGGTTGGGACCTTCCATCGCCTCATCTAACCACAGATGCAGCGGAAATTGAGCGCACTTCCCCGCAGGTCCTGCTATCAGTGCTAAACCTAGTAAAGCTGATACCGTCGGACTTAAGTTTGCCGTCTGCGCCCATTCATATAAGTCGGAAAAGTTCAAGCTGCCTGCTATGGTGGAAAGTGTCACAACTGCCATCAGCAGCAACAAGTCTCCCACTCGCTTAGTGAGAAATGCATCTCGCGCTGCTGTAACCACTAACGGTTGAGCATACCAGAAGCCCACCAGCAAGTAAGTGGAAAGAGTCAGCGTTTCCAAAAGGGCATAGCTGAGAAATAGAGAGTCACTAATGGCTAATCCACTCAGCGCTGCTTCAAAAAATCCCATCAGCGCAAAGAAACGCGCTAAAGCCCAGTCCTTTTCCATATAACCAAGGGCGTAAGTTTGTGCGAGTAAACTTAACCCTGTAATTAAAACTGTTGCTCCAACACTGATTGGCGAGACTTCTAAAGCAATGGATAGGTCAAAATCCGCAGCTTTAAACCAGGTAATTAAGAAATTTTCTGGTTCTCTATCCCAAATATCAATAAATATAAACACGCTATGGACAAAAGCGAAAACGGTTGTTAACCAGTTGAAATAAGCAGCTGGTCTTGGTCCTGTGCGCCGAATTAATCCGATTGCCCACGGCAAGGTGAGAAGCGCACCTATTAATCCATAAAAAGGTATCCACCAACTTGTTGAGAACAGCAACTGATTCATTTAAATATTCCTTAATGGCTTACTATCAAGATTTTTTTTTCATTTTATGAAATTATTTTGTCTGAACTAACTTGAACAATTGAAATTAGATTATTTAAATAATCTTCTTTCATTTTTCTGGCTCGCAAAGGCAAAACAAATATAATATATTCCAGAAACTATTATTTTCTGAGCTTTACTGGTCTTTAATTGAAGACCATAAATTACTAACTTAAAAACCTCCGTTTATAAGGTAGATAATAAAAAATTATATATTTATTCAGCATTTTTTTGCACAAATAGCAAAAAAGGAGGAAAGACTACTGTGCCATCACTCCTTGAGTTTTTAGCCATTCCTCTAAAGGCAGAAATTCTGCCTTTTTGAAGCTGTTTGAGCAAATGTAATAAAAAAATTATAAACCAGAAGTGGCTGCTCCAGGGATCTGTGAAGTTCGGTTGAGTAAAATCACCTTTATCAAATGATGTTAAGGTTTTTTAATTTATTTTATTATAAACTATTATGGTAATTTATATTGTCAGGGGCGCAAAGCTTTTCTATGCTTAATTAGGAAATGCTTTTGCAGCTCAAGATGAGCATCCTCGTCAAAAATTTTCCAAGACGGTACATATTTCAATAATTTTGTGGGAGTTCTGCGATGCCAATTGCAGTTGGAATGATTGAAACAAAAGGGTTTCCGGCGGTAGTAGAAGCTGCTGATGCGATGGTGAAAGCCGCTCGCGTCACCCTAGTCGGGTATGAAAAAATCGGTAGCGCTCGGGTGACTGTGATTGTTCGGGGAGACGTTTCTGAAGTACAAGCTTCAGTTGCCGCTGGAGTGGAAGCAGCCAGAAGAGTCAATGGTGGAGAGGTATTGTCCACTCACATCATTGCTCGTCCTCATGAGAACTTAGAATACGTATTGCCAATTCGTTACACCGAAGCTGTGGATCAGTTCCGCACTTAACAATTTTAGATTTTAGATTTCTGAATGAATCAAGCTATAAGCAGGGGCAGCTTTAAGCTTGGCAGATGTGAAAATCTGAAACTCTTGTGGCTAAGTTTTGTGTTTAATAATCTTGGAAGCTGAGGATTAAAACTCATGTCAATTGCAGTAGGAATGGTGGAAACTTTGGGGTTTCCGGCGGTCGTAGAAGCAGCAGATGCGATGGTGAAAGCAGCGCGCGTGACTTTAGTCGGCTACGAAAAAATTGGTAGCGGTCGGGTTACAGTGATTGTGCGGGGAGACGTTTCGGAAGTACAAGCTTCAGTTGGTGCTGGAGTTGAATCAGTGAAGCGAGTCAACGGCGGACAAGTGTTGTCTACCCATATCATTGCTCGTCCTCACGAAAACCTGGAATACGTGCTGCCAATTCGTTATACAGAAGATGTGGAACAGTTCCGGGAGAATGTGAACGCAATTCGTCCCTATGACAGAAGACCATAATTTGTAATAATGCACATTGCCAAAGTTCGCGGCACAGTAGTTAGCACTCAAAAAGACCCAAGTCTTAGAGGTGTGAAACTACTGCTCTTGCAATTAGTCGATGAAGAAGGACGTATTCTGCCAGAATACGAGGTAGCAGCCGATAATGTTGGTGCGGGAGTGGATGAGTGGGTACTTGTGAGTCGTGGTAGTGCCGCCCGTCAAGTTCTGGGTAACGAACAGCGTCCAGTAGACGCAGCGGTGGTGGCAATAATTGATACAGTTAATGTCAAAGACCGCCTGATTTACAGCAAAAAAGACCAGTATAGATAGTCATTTGTTATGAGTCATTTGTTACTAGTTCTGGACAAATGATCCTCACGGGTTAGCCAGTTCCCTAGTTGGGAAACCCGCCTATGGCACTTGCCTGCGGCAGGGCGCGTTAGCGAAGGTTCACGCCCAGGAGGCACAGAACTGGTTTCACAAATGACAAGCAGTGCAATAGAGGAGGAATCTAGCGATGGCAGTCCGCAGCACGGCGGCACCCCCAACCCCGTGGTCAAGGAGTTTAGCTGAGCCAAAAATCCATGAAACCGCATTTATACATCCTTTTTCCAACGTTATTGGGGATGTAGAGATAGGCGCAAATGTAATCGTTGCTCCGGGGACTTCGATTAGAGCGGATGAAGGCACACCCTTTCATATAGGTGAAAGCACCAATTTACAAGATGGTGTTGTCGTACATGGGCTGGAGCAAGGTCGAGTTATTGGCGATAACCAAAATGAATACTCGGTATGGATTGGCAGCAATGCATCCATTACCCATATGGCTCTGATTCATGGACCAGCTTATGTTGGAGACAACTGTTTTATAGGCTTTCGCTCCACAGTGTTTAACGCTAGGGTGGGAGCAGGTTGCATCGTGATGATGCACGCTCTGATTCAAGATGTGGAAATTCCACCGGGAAAATACGTACCTTCTGGAGCAATAATTACTAATCAACAACAAGCTGACCGTCTGCCAGATGTGCAGGCGCAGGATAAGCAATTTGCTCATCATGTGATTGGGATTAATCAGGCGTTGCGATCGGGTTATCTGTGTGCTGCGGATAGTAAATGTATAAAAACTATTCGGGATGAGTTAACGAAATCTTATACAAGCAACGGTAATGGGTTTGAGTTTGAAGAGTTAGAAAGGAGTAATGACGTGGCGAGCAGTAGGTTGGGTGCTGAAACAGTAGAGCAATTACGCTATCTGTTGGATCAAGGCTATAAAATTGGTACAGAACACGTAGATCAACGGCGGTTCCGCACTGGCTCTTGGCAGAGTTGCACACCAATAGAAGCGAGATCGGTTGGTGAGGCGATCGCATCTTTGGAAGGTTGTCTTCAGGAACACTCGGGCGAGTACGTTCGTTTATTTGGCATTGACAAAGGCAGACGGCGCGTCCTAGAAACCATCATCCAACGTCCAGATGGGGCGGTGCAAGCACCAGCAAACTTCAAAGCTCCTACCAACCAAACAAATAAAAGCTACAACGGGAATGGTAACGCTCATAGTTACAGTAATGGTAGTGGCAGTGGCAAACTTAGTGCCGAAACTCTAGACCAAGTGAACCAGCTGCTGGCAGGTGGTTACAAAATTGGTTCAGAACACGTAGATGAGCGTCGCTTCCGTACAGGTTCCTGGCAAAGTTGCCAGCCAATTGAATCAACTTCTCCAAGAGAAGTTATTGCTGCGTTGGAAGAGTGCCTGGAAAATCATCAAGGCGAGTACGTACGCTTGATTGGTATTGACCGCAAGGCAAAACGGCGGGTGTTAGAAAGCATTATTCAACGCCCCAACGGTTCTGTCAGTTCATCTAGCAGTTCATCTGGCAGTTCTAAGTCCGTAGTAGCTAGTGCGCCTGCTGCAACTTATTCTGCAAAGGCATCAGCGACCAGTACCCGCTTAAGTTCCGAGGTAGTAGAACAGCTACAGCAACTCATAAACAGTGGCTATAAAATTAGCGCAGAACACGTAGACCAGCGACGGTTCCGTACAGGTTCGTGGGCGAGTTGCGGACAAATTGAAGCTCGTTCTGCACAACAAGCAGCAGCAGCATTAGAAGGCTACCTTGCTGAATACCAAGACGAATACGTGCGGCTCATTGGTATTGACCCGAAAGCTAAGCGTCGCGTACTTGAAACAATTATTCAACGTCCGTGAAGAAAGATAGAAGATAGAAGAAGAATTTTTTCTTGATTCTTTCTTCAGTGTTGTTTCTTCACTCTTTACATAATTCCGGCTTCCGAGGTTACATCCCATGTCTGTGCCGCCACTGCGCCCAAGTTATGACTTTGATTCTTACATAAGTGGCGAGGTGATAATTCATCCCAGTGCAGTACTTGCACCAGGTGTGATACTCCAAGCGGCTCCAAATAGCAAAATAATCATCGGTTCAGGGGTCTGTGTTGGTATGGGGTCAATTCTCCAAGTCCATGAAGGAACCTTAGAAGTAGAAGCAGGAGCAAACCTGGGAGCCGGTCTTTTGATGGTTGGTCAAGGCAAAATAGGGGCAAATGCTTGTATAGGGGCAGCGACAACAATTTTCAATTGTTCTGTTGAACCTGGACAAGTCGTTCCTGCTGGCTCTGTTTTCGGAGATTCGAGTCGGCGCCTAACTGAATCTCCTAAACCAACCAATGAAACAAAACAGCCTGAACTCTCCACAAATGACCTTGCTTCTAGTAATACAAAGTCGGAAAATGGGACAGGCAGACAAAAAGACTTGGGGAGTGGGGGACAAACACAACAGCAGGAAGAATTCATTCCCAAGTCTTCCCCACCTCCCCCATCTCCCTCATCTCCCCCATCTCCCTCATCTCCCTCATCTCCCCCATCTCCCTCATCCCCCCCTCAGGACTCACAAATCAGTACTCACATTTACGGGCAACAAAGCATACAAAAGCTGTTGGTTACATTGTTTCCCCATAAGCAATCCTTGAGCAAACCTACATCTGACGGTCAGTCTGAATAAGTTTTCATTGTTAAGTTGTTAACTTTAAAGAGCAACTAACAATTGAGTATCCTGGAGAATTTGAATGGAGGCTTACAATCAACGGTTTCTAAGTGAACAGGCATCCCGCCGTCGAGATATTTTTAAGGACAGTGCTTTGGGATTAGTGTCTACCTGTAGTTTTCCAGCAATGGTTGGTACAGCGGATATGATGCTCAAGACAGCTGGAGTTCACCTGATTGGATATGAAAAAATTGGCGGTGGTCACTGTACTGCTATTATCAGAGGTGCGATCGCCGATGTGCGTCTGGCGGTAGAATCTGGCGTTCAAACTGCTGAACAATTTGGTCAGTTAGTTTCTAGTTTGGTGATTCCCCGACCTTATCCCAACTTGGAAGCCGTGCTGCCTATCAACAGTCGCCTCAGCGCACTTGCTGAAAATAGCTACAACCGTCTGAGCGATCAGGCAATTGGTTTGGTAGAAACGCGGGGATTTCCGGCGTTGGTGGGAGCTGCTGATGCGATGCTGAAAGCTGCCGATGTTCAATTAGCAGCGTACGAAAAAATTGGTGCGGGTTTGTGTACAGCCATTATTCGTGGCTCCGTGGCAAATGTAGCGGTGGCAGTGGAAGCTGGTATGTACGAGGCAGAACGCATTGGGGAATTAAACGCAGTGATGGTAATTCCAAGACCGCTGGATGAATTGGAGCAAACCTTGCCAGTAGCAAGTTGCTGGATAGAAGAACGTCAACCGTTAAACTTGCCAGTGAATATCAAGGAGCAAGTCGCAGAAACAGAACTCGTGCAATTACCCGATTTAACCAGGTTACCTCTAAAAATGAGCGAAGAATGATTGAGACAAAAAAAGTTAGGAGTTAAGAGGAGCCAGTTGCATACGGAGGCTGCCGACCTTAAGCAAACTGGCGTTGAGGAGTTAAAAGTAAATACTCATAACTCATAACTCATAACTCATAACTCTTAACCTGAGTCGTCCACCATCAAGGTGTGTCACCTTGGCTGGAAGGTATCTTACGCTGTTGTTGCTTTTTTGAATCATAACTTTTCATATTGATAAGTAAAATACCATTTTTCTAATAGGATTAATAGATTTTTATCTATTATCTGTCACTTGTAACTTTTACATAAGCAAAACTACATCAATTTCAAGTGTTCCGTGATACTAGACTATATCTATAGAATGCCTATTAGAGGAGAATAACCCTTGAATCAAGCGACGCTGCACCAGTTGAAGGTGTTCGAGGCGGCGGCACGTCACGGTAGCTTTACTCGCGCCGCAGAGGAACTCTTTCTTACCCAACCCACTGTTTCGATGCAAATTAAGCAACTGACGAAATCAGTAGGGTTGCCGTTATTTGAGCAGGTAGGAAAGCGTCTCTATCTTACGGAAGCGGGACGGGAACTCTTTGCCACTTGTCGGCAGATTTTCGACACAATTGCCCAATTTGAAATGAAAGTGGCAGATTTAAAAGGGTTAAAGCAAGGGCAATTACGCTTGGCAGTGATTACGACTGCTAAATATTTCATTCCACGTTTATTAGGTCGGTTTTGCCAACTTTACCCAGGAATTGATATCGCCCTGCAAGTGACAAATCATGAAGGTATTTTGGAACGCATGAGCGGCAATATGGATGACTTGTATATCATGAGCCAAGTTCCTGAACATCTAGATGTCAATTGCCAGCCATTTTTAGAAAATCCCTTGGTCGTTTTGGCACCGCTTAATCATCCGCTTGCCAAGGAAAAAAATATCCCCATTCAACGTCTTGCTGATGAACCTTTCATTATGCGGGAACCAGGTTCAGGAACGCGGCGAGCGGTACAGAAATTATTCGATGAGCATGAAGTCGTGGTCAAGGTTAAGCTAGAATTAGGGAGTAACGAGGCGATTAAGCAAGCAATTGCAGGTGGTTTAGGAATTTCAGTTTTATCTCGACATACATTAATTACCGATGTTCAGGATATAAGCATTTTGGATGTCGAACACTTTCCGATTCCACGCAATTGGTACATGGTTTACCCATCTGGAAAACAGCTATCTATTGTTGCTCGTACCTATTTTGACTATTTACTGGAGGCAGCAAAGCAATTTGCTCATCAAACCGCAGGTTCTAGTTTTTTCCAAGTAGAGGACAATAGTTAAATAGCCATCATGAACTGCGTAGATCAGGACAGATGAAAATTTATTTTTTCTTCTGCGTTCTGCATCCTGAGTTCTGAGTTCTATTTTCAAGCCAGGTAGAACTATCATTTAGAAAATCTTTTATAGAATCATTTTCACCAGCAGTAGACAATCTGCTTTTGGATTTGAATTATGAACGCTCTAGCCATTCTCCATCTTGAAGACAATGTCTTTGACGCGCATCGGATTGAGCGTGTGCTGGTTAAGGATGGCTGGGAGGTAGTAGCAGAGGTAGTTAAGACGGGCAGTGAGTACATCAGTGCTATTGAACGAGGTGGTTTTGATTTAATCGTTTCAGAAAATGGAGTTGGAGGGTTTTCTGGGGGTTCTGCCTTTGAGATTGCTCATCAAAAGTACCCCAAAGTTCCCTTCATCTTTGTTTCTGGGAATGTCAATGAGAAGGAAGCCACAGCATACTTAGGTATGGGTGCTTTCGACTACATTTCTAAAGAGCAATTGTGGCGATTGCCACTCATGGCTCGATATGCTCTTGAACGTTCTTCATGTCAGCAGCTAGAGCGCTACAACCAGGCGATGGAACTCTTGGTGACTGTTGTTCAGGAACTCTCGCTTGCACGTAATTTAGATGAGATTACAGCTATAGTACGTCGTGCAGCACGAGAACTAACGGGCGCTGATGGAGCAACCTTTGTCCTGCGTGAAGGCAATATGTGCTACTACGCTGAGGAAAACGCTATCCAGCCCTTGTGGAAAGGTCGCCGCTTTCCAATTGACATCTGTATGGGTGGTTGGTGTATGCTGAACCGACAGCAAGCCATCATTGAGGATGTGTACGGTGATGAGCGCATCCCAATTGAAGCATATGAACCAACTTTTATCAAAAGCTTGGTCATGGTGCCAATCCGTAAGGAAGCACCTATTGGCGCTATTGGCAATTACTGGGCTGAAAAACACGCTCCTACCCCAGAGGAGGTACACCTGATCCAAGCTTTGGCTGACAGCACGTCCGTAGCAATGGAAAACGTTCAGGTGTACAGCGAACTAGAACAACGCGTGCGGCAGAGAACATCTGAGCTAGAAGCCGCAAACCAGGAATTGGAAGCTTTTTCCTATACCATTTCTCATGACTTGCGATCGCCTCTCAGGAGCATTATAGGCTTCAGTGAGCTTTTGCAGATGAAATACAACAACCAACTCGACGAGCAGGCAAAGCAATACCTGAACCGCGTGTCTACCTCCGCAAAAGGTATGAACACGCAAATTGATGCCATGCTGTCTTTGCACAAGCTGACACAGGTAGAACTCAAGCGAGAAACAGTTGACCTTAGCCGCATAGCTCAGGAAATTTTATCTCATCTCAAGGCTGTTGAAGCAAATCGTCAAGTGGAAACACACGTTGCACAAGAACTAACGGTGAATGGAGACCGAGTTCTGCTGCGCGTGATGCTGGAAAACTTACTGTCCAACGCCTGGAAGTATTCTGCCAAAGTTGAACAAGCACGCATCGAGTTTGGCGTCAAAAAAGAAAAAAATAGTTCCTCAGTTTTCTACGTGCGGGATAATGGTGCTGGCTTCGACATGAAGCGCGCCGATAAACTGTTCCGCCCCTTCCAGCGCTTACACTCCGACAATGAGTTTCCCGGTACAGGTGTAGGCTTGGCATCAGTACAACGCATTATCCATAAACATGGAGGACGCATTTGGGTAGAGGCGGCTGTCGGTCGAGGGGCGACGTTCTACTTTACTATTAAATAACCAGCAAAAGCATTCATAATCGGAGACGACTGGCAGTGACTAACCCGGAAGTACTACCTGTGCGAAAAACAGTAGAAACCGAAATTGTGGCTGTTACGGTGTATACTGACCAAGCCCTTGTGAACCGACGGGGTATTATAGCGCTAACCGGACTGGAACGAGAATTAGAAATTACCCAAATCCCAGCCACCATAGAAACTGAGTCAGTCAGGGTGAGCGGTACAGGTGAAGTCGCAGTGCGCTTGCTGGGAGTGAGTACAGAACGGGTTTTCTCCACCGAACCCTCCGCCGAACGGCTGATCCATCTGACAAGGCAAATCGAGCAATTAGAAGCAGAATGGAACCTTCTGCAAGCGCAAATCGATGCTTTGGCTTTGCAGTCAAAGTTTATTGAAGGCTTGCGTGAAAAGACAGAAGAACCCTTTGCACAGAGTCTGTCGCGTAAAAATCTTAGCCTGAGCGAGACTTTGGATTTTCTCAATTTTCTAGGAAGCCAGTACAGCGAGTATGCTATTTCCACAGCAGAGTACAAAGTCCAACAGCAGGAATTAGACAAGCAGCTACAAGTCCTGCGTCAGCAGTTACAACAGATACAAACACCCCATCCTAAAGAAAGTTTTAGCTTGAGTGTGGCAATTGAGCCTGGAGGTGCTGGAAACTTTGAGCTAGAAGTCTCTTACGTGGTTAGTTCTGCCAGTTGGACTCCGCTGTATGACTTGCAGGCAAGTACGAGTAGTAATTGTATCAACCTTGCCTATCTTGCTGAAGTTACCCAAAATACTGGTGAAGATTGGACAGATGTATCTCTTACCCTTTCTACCGCTAAACCAGGGCTGGGAATTCTACCACCTAAATTGGAACCTTGGTATATTGACGTACTACGCCCGCTAGAGTTAACGCGTATGCGAAGATTATCGCCTCTACAAGTTGCTTCTGTGGCTATGCCTGCTCCTGCTAGTGGAGAAAATCAAACTACTATAGACACCGAACAACCAGAGGAAAATCTTGTTCTTGCTGAAACTCTTGTTGCAGAAGTTTCCAGAGAAGGAAGTGCAGCCACTTTTAAGCTGAGTAGCGGCGGAAACATTCCCAGTGATGGCGCACCTCATAAAACGACAATTTTTCATGATGATTTCCCTTGTAGCTTTGAGTATGTAGCAGTACCGCGCTCTCTTAGCTTTGCTTATCTACAAGCAAATGTGAAAAATAGTACTAGTGGAGTGACTTTGTTACCAGGGAAAGCAAATATTTTCCGAGATAATACATTTGTTGGCATCACTCAATTAGAGAATGTTGCACCAGGGCAAGAATTCACGCTTAACTTAGGAATTGACGAAGGTTTGAAAATTGAGCGTAATTTAGTAGAACGTCAAGTAGACAAAAAACTGATTGGCAACAATCGGAAAATTACTTATGGTTATCAGATAGTTATTACGAACTTACAAAATCAAGAAGCAAATTTAAAACTCACTGAACAATTACCAGTCAGCCGCAACGAACAAATTAAAGTCCGCCTCAGCCGTAGCAACCCACAAATTCAACTTGGTGAAATGGGAATATTGGAATGGGCTTTCACTCTTCCAGCGCACGCCATACGTGAGATATATTACCAGTTTACTGTTGAGCATCCGCCTGAGTTAACGGTTGTAGGTTTAGATGTTTGACATATTGCCAGCTTTGACTGGGTAAGTCAACTTTACTGCGATCGCTTGCTGGAATCCAACCTCCCATTCAAGGTGAAGTGCGATTGTTAGCAGACGATGTCAAAAGTTATCACTGCAAGAATTGGCGAAACGTCTGAGTCTAGTACTGTTGGAGAAAATAGTATTTTTCGGGTGGGCAATGCCCACTATATCTCAATACGGTTCAGTTAAGGTTGATGTGTAAAAATTCACGTGTGTAGAGACGCGCCATGGCGCGTCTCTACATTGTCTTCCTGATAAGGATTCTGGTCTTATCTGAACGGTATTGCACTATATCTGGGTTATATCTGGGTTTTGGTAAGCATTGCCCACCCTACGTGTACTTCAAAAATCAAATAGGAATCCTATATATACTACGTGATAAGGTGAGAACAATCATCTCTAAGACTTGTCAACACCCCGCACTGAAGTGACGGGGCGTCAAGCCCTAAATTTCGGTTAGTTGACCCGCCTAAGTCCTTAACTGGACTACGTTATCGATAAGTGTTAAAGTTCGTACCTACAAATACGAAGCCAGTTTGTAGCTCTACAACCAAGCGATTAAACAGTTTTACGAGGGGTAAGACAGTGTCGCGCGTGAAAGTACCGACCGATAACATTGGCAAGGCTAACATTACCCCGAAAGGGAGACTCAAATGAGCAAAACATTATGCGTACAGGGTGAAAGATATCAGTTCGTAATTGCCCGAACGAAAGTACATTGCAAAAGTACCCGGTATCAAGTAACCCCAAGGCGGTAATGTATTCAAAGAGGTTTGACGGCAGTTAAAACTGCCTGAGTCGTGTTTCCTCCGCGACATAAATGTACGCGGTTTCCACACTCCCACGAGGCTTTAGATGACTATCAAAAACACCCGTAGTTGGTTTTCGTGTGCGTGCCAGAATTAGGGAGAAACTGAGTTGAGGTTAAAGGTGGTGCAAAATTTTAGGTTTCGCAATAAAAAAGACAACAAACTCAGCAGCACAGCTGTGCTTGGTGGAACAGCAACGAGCGATCTTCTTGACAACGAACTGCAGGAACTTTCGGACAACGAACTGCAGAGTGTGGTGGGCGGTCAAGCACAGATTAGTGTGGACATAACGTTACCTGCGATACCTGCAGTACCTGCTGATCCGGGCGAACCGGGCGGGGGTGCGGTGCCGATGTTACCGGCGATACCGGGGATTTGAAGTTCATTATATCGTCGACTGCGTTGGAGTGCACATCAAATGCACACCGTTCTGTTAGCAGAGATAAACTTCTCTACCACAACTGCCACTTCGGGGTGACCCAATACCTAAATAAAGTTAACTCGTTAAGGCAGTCCTTAGTCATTAGTCATTGGTCATTAGTAAGGGTTTTAGAGGCTTTTACATTTCTTAACATAGTTCGGTTTATTTCTACCTATCTACTTATGTCGTTGAGTGGTATTGAAAACACTATTAAAAATCGGGGCAAAATAGTTAGTAGTTATTGGTTATATCAAGTCCGGTTGAATACTTATCATTTCCTAAGAACCCCACCCCCCGTAAAGCTACGCTTCACGTCCCCTCTCCGCTTGCGGGGAGGGGATAAAGGGGTGGGGTGCAGTCAACGTGGGAATCATAACTAATTAGCCGGACATGATATTAGTGGTTACTAGACATAAAAAACAACGCTCCAAATGTAGAGACGCGCCATGGCGCGTCTCTACAACTAACAATTCCCCATTTGTACACACCTATCACCGTCACACTACACCGTGGCTGTCTTCCCGGTGAGTACGTCAATTAAATATCTGCAACGCCACTGAAATCATCGATAGGAAAGTAAAAAACCCGATCGCATCCAAGGTAGTCGTCAACAACGGACCACTAATGAGAGCTGGATCGAGGTTTAACCGCTTCAAACTCATTGGCAGCACTGTTCCCAACGAAGCGGCTATAAATACGTTCACAATCATCACTGTGGCTGCAACTATAGATACCCATCTTTCTGGGGCAGGCGACCAAATCAGTGAAAGTGTTCCGAGGGCAGTACCTAAGGCTATAGCGGTACCTAACCCAGCTAGAATTTCCTTGCGAAGAATTTTCATGGTGTCCAGCGGTGTGACTTCTCCAACACCCAGACCTCGTACTGTTACTGATAAAGCTTGAATAGCAACATTACCACTGGTGTTAGATAAAATTGGCATGATGACTGCCAGAACAGGTACGTGAGAAATAACACTTTGGAAAGGGGCGATCGCACTAGCTGCACCAATGTACAACCCAATGTTTCCCAATAACCAAGGCAAGCGCTTGCGAATGGTGACTTGAGGAGGAGACAAAGCGGCTTCATCTCCACTCACACCTGCTAGTTTTTGAATGTCTTCTGTGGCTTCCTCTTGCAAGATATCGACCACATCATCAATCGTGATAATACCAACCAATCGGTCTTCCCGGTCAACCACAGGTACAGCGATTAAGTCATATCGTTGCATGATTCGGGCAACTTCTTCCTGTGGCATTTCCGTTTTCACCTTGATCACGCGATTGCTGGCAATATCTCTGATCAAAACATCGGGAAAAGTAAACAGCAGTTGTCGCAGCGAAACAACACTCACCAATTGGCGATCATCATCTGTCACATAGGCATAGTAAATTGTCTCTTTATCTTCGTCTTGACGACGGATTTTACTCAAAGCCTCTCCCACAGTCAATCCTTGCCGCAACCGCACGTATTCTGTTGTCATCACGCGTCCTGCGGTGCCTTCAGAATAGCCGAGAATTGTTGCTGTTGCTTGCCGTTGTTCTGGACTCAGTTCTTGTAAGAGGCGTTTGACAACTCCAGCCGGCAACTCGTCAAACAATTCTGCGCGTTCATCCGGACTCATCGCCTCGACAATTTGCGCTACCTGAACATCATGCAGGGAATTTATGATTTCTTCCTGCACTTCTTTTGGCAGATATTCAAAAACATCAATTGCCTGATGTTTGTTGAGTAAACGGAATGCGATCGCCCGTTGTTGCTTGGGCAATTGTGTTATGTACTCTCCCGCATCCACGGGTTGTAAACAATTCAAATCCAACTTGAGCTGGTTTAAGTCGGCAATATCAATACCTGAATTGCTAACATCCTGCATGAGCATCATAAAACCTCCTATGGTCTCCCCCGCGCTGGGAGACAAACTCACAGCTCAGAGGAGGTTGGTACTGCCATCTTGTGGACTTTGGTCCATAAAATCTCAAAAATTCAACATCGATTACCAATCAATGGCATCGCTAACTCATAATACTAACCCAGGACAGTGTAATCCGGTAGATACTGAAAATTCAGTGTCAGGAATTTAATCCGCTTGCACCCTGCTGAATTTCCTATCGCCCTGATGCCTGTTGATTTGAGTAGATTCTACTATTGTTGCTATCTGTGTCAACCGTACAAATTAATTTCCAAAGAAACTTCATATAGTTAAAATCTTTGCTTCATGATCAATAGCCTTTCTTTACATACTAAAGATAGAGGCTGTGTCATCATATTGAACTACTATCAGAGTGCAGGTATTTGCTAGACAAACGTCCAAGAGGGCAGTTGCCAACTGCGGTTGAAGCAATTTCATCCTGCTCTACAATAACAGCCATCAGATTTTCTACATAGCGTGCTGAATCCTGAGTTGTAAATCCATCCACACGGGTTAACCGGAGGATAAAACAAGGAAAAAAAGCTTTTTTTCTCCCTAAATAAATTGTCTGTATGAAATCTTTTTCTCAGTACTAAATACTTCGTCCGGAAAATAAAAAATATTATCATTACACTCTACCATCCGGGAAGACTGCCGACCGGGAGCGACAGCACTAGATATTCAGAACTATTTTGGTCATGGTTTGGTTATCACTGGTGGAAATATATCAGCGATCGCGATGATTAAGGCAGGAAAATCCAAAGGTGAAATACTTGCATCTTCTGGAAGAATAACTTCACTTTGATATCTCTCCTGAATCGGTTCTCGAAACACATGGAGTTCGCGGTTATTAACATCTAGTACCCAATAATCTAGAATTCCTGATTGAGCATAGACCTTAGCTTTAGTCTCGCAATCGTATTTAAAGCTACTGTCTGCTACTCAACTATAAAATAGACTTTTGATGCAATGAATTCCACTCGTTCCTCTGGGTGAAAAATTTCCGCTCCTGCCATTTTGTGGTACTCCTTCAGTGTCCCAAACAGAAGAGTGAAAGGCACTTCTTTGATCTGCATAGTTTATCCACCTAACGTATACATTAGATCTTCTTGCATTCATTCCAAAAAAAAGAATAATTAACCACAGATGGACACAGATGGACACAGATGGAATCAAACAGATGCAATCTTGTCTATTAATACTAAGTTGCAGATCAAAACCTTACCCCTAACCCCTCTCCTTAGTAAGGAGAGGGGAAATAAAGCGCAGCTTTATTGGGGTGAGGTGATACGTATGAACGCAACTCGGTATAAAGAGTGTTAAACCTATCTTAGCGAGCGTTGCTTCGCAGCAATATAGATAACCCCCCATAACCAAAGGTTGTGGGAGGATAATGCGAGGAGGAATATTAAATTTTAGTTATTAAATGACGCACTTTGAAGTATAGACCAATGGTTAACTTGTTTATGCAGCTCGCTTAAGTGAGCCATCGGCGTACAACTCTAGTGGTACCAGTTCAATTTTGCCATTAACTTTTACTTGGGAGTAAACAACTTTTACGAGTGGAGAATTATTTTGGTTATAACGCACAGACATAATGTACCTCTTATCTTAGTAAAAATATTTTTTGTGTAATTTTGTTCTGTTGGCTATGATTGATTTAAAGGTTTTTTGCTCAGCTTTAGCATAATTTTATCTTTAGTTATAATTCATAAAATTTATTTAAAGTTAAAGACAAAAACGACTACCTACTGATAAAAAATTGAAAGAATTGAAAATTTAGAGTATATTTCTCTAAAACCTGAAAAACTAGCTTGTATGTTAACAGGAGACAACAAATTCATTTCTTAGTTAAACCTGCAATATCATTGCCTATTGCAGAAGTAGTCTTGGTGCTAACATAATCTACTTCACAGTCTCAGGGTTGTATTCCGGAAACAGCGTACAAAATCAACTATGAAAACAGCGACTCAACTGCAAGCTCGTCTTGAATGTTATTATCAGCAAATCAAGACAATCATCCTTGCCCGTCAGAATCCGATTACAGGTTTGCTGCCTGCGAGTACAGCAATAACGGCACACGGTGATTATACCGATGCTTGGGTACGTGATAACGTTTACAGCATTCTGGCGGTTTGGGGGTTGGCACTTGCTTACCGCAAGGTTGATGAAGACAAGGGACGCGCCTACGAGTTGGAACACAGCGTCATCAAGCTGATGCGGGGTTTGTTGTTTGCTATGATGCGACAAAGCTCTAAAGTAGAGCAATTTAAGCATACCCAATCCCCTTTGGATGCTTTACACGCCAAGTACAACACTGCTACAGGTGATATCGTTGTTGGCGATGACGAATGGGGACATTTGCAACTTGATGCCACGTCAATATTTTTACTGATATTGGCGCAGATGACTGCCTCAGGGTTGCAAATCATTTACACGTTTGACGAAGTGAATTTCGTCCAAAATTTGGTTTATTATATTGGGCGAGCCTACCGTACTCCCGATTACGGTATTTGGGAACGAGGCAATAAAATTAATCATGGCAACGCAGAATTGAACGCCAGTTCTGTAGGGATGGCAAAAGCCGCCTTGGAAGCCATTAATGGCTTGGATTTATTTGGCGTACATGGTTGTCAAGCATCGGTGATTCACGCGCTGCCAGATGAAATCGCCCGTGCCAGGATTACGCTAGAATCTCTATTGCCGAGAGAATCGCCATCAAAAGAAATTGATGCGGCGCTGTTGAGCGTGATTAGTTTTCCGGCGTTTGCGGTGGAAGATGTGCAACTGCGCGATCGCACCCGCAACGATATCATCAATAAACTCGAAGGAAAATACGGTTGCAAGCGCTTCCTGCGCGACGGACACCAAACAGTTTTAGAAGACACAAACCGTTTGCACTACGAACCGTTGGAACTCAAGCAATTTGAGCATATTGAGTGTGAATGGCCTTTATTTTTCACCTATTTATTTCTAGATGGTTTGTTTCGTGGCGAACAAGAGCACGTGAAACATTACCAAGAGCGTTTAGAGTCTTTATTGGTTGAACATGATGGCTTGCATCTGCTGCCAGAACTTTATTATGTCCCAGAAGAATTTGTAGAGGCAGAGAAGTTAGCACCCCAAAGTCAGCCGCGTTTACCCAACGAAAATATTCCCTTAGTGTGGGCGCAGAGTTTGTATTTTCTTGGTCAAATGTTGAGTGAAGGGTTAATAGCGGTTGGAGATATCGACCCTTTGGGAAGGCATTTGTACATGGGAAAATACCGGGAACCTTTGGTACAAATCGCCTTACTAGCAGAAGATGAGGATTTACAGGGAAAACTCGCAGTTCACGGCATTGAAACGCAAACGCCCAAGCAAGTAGAACCAATTCAGGTGCGACAAGCAGATGACCTTTCAGCCATGTATACTCAGATTGGGCGCAACGATAAACTTGGTTTAACTGGGCGTCCTGTGCGGCGTCTGCGGAGTTTGACAACATCTAAAATTTTTCGGATTGGTGGCGAGACAGTTGTCTTTCTGCCCTCGTTTTTGGATGCTCAAGTTTTCTACTTAACTCTTGATTACCATTTTTTGGTGTATGAAATTAAAAGTGAACTTGCTTACATTCAAAAATATTGGATTGATTTAGGGCGTCCTATCCTCACTTTAATGTTAACTCACACGATGTTGGAAACCGGTAGTGAGGCATTACTTGCCCTAATGCAAGAACTTAAAGATGGTGTTTGTAACGGTGTCCGGGTGAAATTGGGGCGGCTTAATCAGTTGATGTTGACAGCTGGAACTCAACGGATTGATTTTCTTCAAGAAGATTTTGAATTTTCTCAGTCTTCCGTCAAAGATGCTGCGCTGCGCTGCTCTTATCTGATTTACAATCCAGACAAAAACTGGACTTTAAAGCATACTCAAGAATTCCAGATGGAGTGTGAAACCAACTTAAAATTCTTGCTTTCTTCTTTGCGCTCATCAGAAAATCTTTACGAGCAAATTGAGTTGTTGCAGACTTTGATTCGTTTGGAAGGGCTAGAGTTTGATACAGGCTTTGGCGGACCGGGGCGTCCCGTGACGGTGGCAGATTTGCTCGATGAAGTTTACAGCAAAGCAGGTGCCTCGGGCATTTGGGCAGTTGTGCGTCGTGCTGCGGGGTTGCGGCAAATGAGCGATATCGGCTTATCGGACGTAGTGACGAGTATTGTGGTGCGCGGCAAGCAAATTGCCGTAGGTAAAGCTTATAGTGAAGCTTCGCTGATAACTTTGCCACTGTCGCACAGCGAAATTGTTGAGAAAATCAATCACTTTTGTCGGGAGGATATCAGCGATCGCGTTCTGACTCAAGAAATTCTGATTAATCTGAGTAACTTAATCAAGTCAGAACCGGAACTGTTTAAAGGACTCCTGACACTCAGAGTCGGCTATTTCATCCTTTTGATTACCAGCGAACTAGCACGGGAGCTTAATGTCACCCAAGATGAAGCATACGAACACCTCATGCAACTCTCGCCTTTTGAGGTAAGAACACGGGTGCGTCAGGTATTATTTGAATACGCTAGCATGAGTCAGCTGTTACGCCAGCAAGAATCATTGCACGTAAAACAAAAAGAAAGTGACATTGATTGGGTGGTGCAACCAGGACTTATTGAGGAAATAGAAGTTGCTCCCGGTGGTTGGCGGCGGTTCCGCCAAGCCGAGGGAGCAACGGGACGCGTGCCAAAAGAGTTTTTCCAGAATGTTTGGCTGTTGATGGAACACTGCAAAGGCTTGGTGATTGGTGATAAATTAGAGCGCCGAAATCGTTTGGATAGTGATTTAATTCTGGCGGAAATGACACCAGGGGAAAAGAATTTTGCTCTGCAGGTAGAGCATCTGTTGAATAAAATTGAGGCTCCCGAGTACCGACAAGTTAATATCGAAACGTTGATGGAACTGGCAGCAATTGTATCCAACAACCCCAACTTGCACATCGAAGAATATATCGTGTTGGATGTGTTAATTGGTCACGCTGTACGATTGGCATGGTTGGAAGGTAATCCTGGAAGAAGGGACCGGTACGATGAGGATAAAGCGAGCGCATGGCGATCGTTTTACAACACTTCTCCTAGAGAGTGCGCCACCTATGTTGTCAAGGCGTTCAGGTTCTTGACCGAATTTGGGCAAGATATAGCAGCTTAAGTAAGCTTAGGTGCGTTAACGCCGTGTTACGCACCTATCTAAAGTAAGAAATATGAATTAGATTCTTTTCCTAAAAGAAACAAAAATATGAATCAAGTAACGATAGAACTCCCCCCAAATATTTCCATTGAGGAAGCACAACTGCTGCTGGCGGTTAAGCTGTTTGAAACTGGAAAACTATCATTAGGACAAGCTGCAAAGTTAGCAGGTTATTCCGAACGAACATTCATAGACTTACTCGTGAACAACAAGATTCCCGACTTCTTCAAGAAGTCGGGAATCTGAGCCTTTCAACAATTAGGTTTAAAAGTTATTGGTACAGTGGGAATGCTACTACGCGCCAAACAAAAAGGTGTCACCCCTTCGGGGAAGTCAAAAGTCAAAAGTCAAAAGTCAAAAGTGAAGACCCCACGGATGAATCCAGGGGCTTGAATAAAGTTGCTCCGCATTTTTTATTCTCCAGAAATAAATTTCGGGGCTTGTATCCTTTTCTTTTTCGGTCATTGCTGAGGTGAAACCGCTGTTAACTGCATTAGCACAAGTAGATTTTCGCATTGCAAAGCCTTTAGTTCAGAATGCTTTACGCCTTGCGGGGAATTGTGAACTGAGAGAGGCTTAAGCTATGTTGTGAAGGTGTTAAGTGAGGGAATTTGGGCAAGACATAGCAGCTTAAGCGTCGAGTGTGCTCTACTTTATGAAAAGCCACCGCTTCATCAAAGTGGGCTATAAAATTAAAAGGGATTCAACCCAAGTTTTGGTATCAAATACTCTCTCACAAGAGATAAAAAGTGTTCATTCTACGACACTTCTCTCAGAGATTGTGCCAGTTATATTTTGAAAGCATTTCGTAATTTTATTGCCTAAATAAAATTACGAAATGCTCCTTAGAAGAGATTTTGCAAGCAATGGCAAATGACTTTTGTCTGAGGCTTGTGATTCAAATAATTCTCAACGAACCTAAATTCTTGTTAATAGGATTCGGTGGACTGACTAATTTACTCTGTAGTTGTGCTGATGAGAATGAAAATGCAAATGAAAAAGCGCCAGAAGAGTCAATATTTATTTCGCAATCGCTGGATTGACAGACAACGAATTGTTCGCAACATGGAGGCTTTCCAAGACTTAATTGTGATTGTCCTGTGTTTGGGTATATTTGCCTATATGGTTATAGAGTTGTGGCAGATATTTACCGATATTGTGGTGCCATTAGATCATCAACAGGTAACTGCAAAAATACTATTTTTGTTGATTTTGGTCGAGTTATTCCGACTCTTAATGGTCTACTTGCAGGAGCATAGCATCGCTGTAGGGGTGGCTGTGGAGGTCACAATAGTATCTGTACTGCGAGAAGTGGTTGTTCACGGAGTGCTGGAAATTTCTTGGGTTCAAACCGCATCAATTTGTGGGTTACTGTTTATTCTGGGTGGGCTACTGCTAGTGTGTGCTAAGACGCCACATATGGATCACATGATTAGTAATAGTAGCTATAGTGCTTTTAATAACAGTGATCATGAGCAACAGGAAAACGGGGGTAAATTGCCACGTTCAACTCAATATGAGGAGATTGGTTAAAGGTAGGAGGTATTTTTATTTGATTCCCACGTCTATCTAGGAATGCACCCTCATTGTGGTTGTTGTTAGAGTTAATTGTAAATGATTTGACATAATTCCAGACTATACTGCAAGGTTGGTCTGGAATTCTCAACAGTCATCTCTCATATAGCAATCCGGTTTTATTTCTGAAAATTGACCTTCTTCAGATCCCCGACTTCTTAAAGAAGTCGGGGATCTTGTTTGTTCACAAATCCAAGGGCGGACTGCTATAGCAATTGGATTTTATTTTTGAATTTTTTTAAGTATATACATTGATATATTTAATATATATTTGACAGCTTTTTTAGCAATTAAGTAGGTAGTATAAATAATTAAAGGTATGTAGTAAGCGCTTTAGCGCTAAAGGGCTAAATTTCAGGAGTTGGTAAGTCGCGTAGGAAGTAAAAGCGATCGCGTCTCCAATTTTCTCCTTTGATTCGTCCCAAGTAGCCTGTTAATGGTGAGGAAAGTTCAATCAGAATTTCGTGCATTTCTTGAGGCTGTAATTTATAAAATGAAGTAGCGCTGAACGCACCATGAAGAGAATCAACGCTTGCTCTTTCAAAGCCCGTATTTTCTAGATATTTTTTCACAAGCTGCACAAGCTGCGATCGCAACTTGATATCTTGATTAACTTTGGTAATATATTTTTCAACTTCCTGGTCAGATTGACCTACTTTTAGGTATTCTTTTAGTTGAAACAAGTCTACTGAATTAGGATAGCTAGTTTGCAATTTTACCAGCTTCTCAAGTGTTTCCGGGTTAATAATAGTCATACTATGTACTTTGGCAGCATCTTTCAGTTGGGTTGTAGGTTCTCCAGGACCAATAATTAATTTAGTAGCTTGCTCAAATAGTTCTTGGCTTTGCAGACGTAGCGTTCCTAAGTTTAGTAGTTGCACTGCAGTGTCGTTGGGAATCTTTTTACCTGCTTTGCATTCCCCAATCAGTGGGTATGGCTGTGAACAGAATACATCTACACCACCAGCACCACCTTTGTGGAAATAATCAACTGTAAATCCTAAAAACTCTAAGCTCTTACGAACTATATTTTCAAATTCTGTTCCAGCTTGATAGTTGCTTTTGCCCTGATCTTGTTCTTTGCTGCGATCGCCTAACGCTGCAATGTTGTTTATCCAAGCTAAATCTGGATCTGGTTGCTGGATAAGTTCTTCTGTAGTCCAACCTAAAAATCCTTTGATATCCTGATCTAATTGTTTAGCCGCTGGGTTGGTGATGGTAAGGGAGGCTAAAGCACTCTGTAATTCTTCCAACTCTGGATGCAGTGGCGGTTGACGTGTTTCTAGTTGGTGTTTGCGGATGGCAAAGAGGCGATCGCTCAAAACAGGTTTGGCTTGAGAAACCGTCACAGGCTGTGGTAAAGCAACAAATTGGCTGTTTTTCTTGACAGGAACTTGAATTGCTATGGGTAGGTAATAAACGCGCAGGTAAGCAAGGAAGATGTTTTGCCGTTGCTTGAGTATTTCTTGTAAAGCTTCTTGTGTCCAAATTGTTAGTGAGGATAAAGCAGCTAAAGATTTCATATCATTTAAAGTTTCGCACAGTTCACACCTTGCCCAAGCTTTAATCAAAGCTGTTTCAGCATTTACCTTGGCAAGAGAGGTTTGGGCAACTGGCAAAAAACCTGAGTGATAGTAATGCTCAATTGGCAACAGGTTCATTGAGGCATCAGCTGGACATAATGCAAACTGCCGTCCTGGATATATAAACATATCGAGCATAGCTGCAATCATTCGTCCTTGCAACAAAGCCTCTATATCTGCCGCAGGCAAGCGCAAAGCGGTATTGATTAAAACATAATTACTCATTATTCTCCAAGGAATCTTGTACAGCCACACCTACCAGACTCACAACTTGTGGTAAATGTACCTTATCTTTTCAAATCTCTTCATCAATAGCTTCGTCAGGAACTTGCCCGGATGGATCGCTAAGGATTTCACGAATTAGATAATTGTCAAGCGCTATCCGCTTTTGTACAATGAAATCAATGATTTGCTCTTTGCTTAATTCATAATCTTCACGAGCATTCATGACAGAATTAATTGCTAAAAGTGGCTTGATGTCCTCCTTCTTCAACATTGCCCATTCTCCACCCAGTTGGGGAGATAAAAGTTCACTCAAATACTGTTGAGCTCTAGCAGCGTTGCGGCTAACTTGCTTAGAACGAACTAAGCAACCACGAGTCAAATCAAATTTTTTGTATTCTATTAAGCGTCTCAATGTCGCCTGAATCAAACTCCCGCTTGAGTCTTGAAGAACTGCTACTCCAATTTTGACAACTTTGCCGTTCTCTTTACCAACTATTTTGAAGTCAATGAATCCTTTGTCTGCACTTCTAGCTTTAACTTCTGTAATCTCCTCAATTTGTACCTTTTCTACAGTTTCTCCTGTGAGGGTGGAGAGGTTTAACCGGAGTGCTTCAGCAAGTTTCGCTTTATTCTCCATATCATCATTTATAGTGTTTTCAACAGCTACGAATTCCTTGTTGTAAGCATCTTCTACCTGATGCTTGGGTGGCGTCTTATCGTTCCAGTTTTCTGCACACCATTTCAAAACGTTTCGGACGATTGGTCTTTCTTTGCCCATTTGTCTCAGTTTACCTTCATCAAAAGGATAAACTTGGTGAGGCGGTGTTAGTTCTTTTTGCTCATAGAAATCCTTCAACCACTGAGAAACTAAAGCAACAACATCTTCAGAATTGGGATGTTTTAAATCAATAACTTTTTCTCCAATCCGGTCTATTACGGCTTCGGCATAAGGTAAGGCTTTCACCTGATCCTCCCAGGTTTCAGCATACATAGAACTTAGGAGAACACCACGTTTCATAGTGTTGTATAAATCTTTAGCCAAACCAGCAGCAACTTGTGCTTTAGTAAAGCCTGCATTATTACATTCAGGAACATCTAATTCATCAAAACAAACGACTATCGGTTTGTAATCACTAATTAAGTCGAGAATTTGACGAGCCGTAGTAAAGGATTCTGCTTCTTTATCTTGGGTACTTGGGTTTGATAAACCCATTGCATCCGCTTTTAACTGCGGTAAGCTTTTTCCAGAAAGCCAGTTTATGGCGTAAGTCTCATAACCTGGCTCAGAGGAAAGTGTCCACATAATAGCTGTGATGATGTCAGGGTTTTCGATGTCAGGCTTAACTGCAAGCACTCTATCCGTCAAATGTTCAACTACTTTCGGATTTCGTGTAAAGGCTTCAGTAAATTTACTAACCATCTGCTCAGAAGTATAGCTTTGGTTAAATGCTTCATTATGAAGAGCTGTTGCCAATTCCCGCCACTGGCTAATACCTTCGCTACCAATTTTTTTGAGGCTAGTTGCCAAGTTTCGTAAAAATTCAACTTTAATTCGATTTAAGTCCCCACACTCACTCATGTAGACAAACAAAGCACTACCATCAGTTTGCAAACGGTGGCGAATGCGACTGATGAGGTGGCTTTTTCCTAGTCCTTTTTCAGCGGTGATAGTAATGCCAACAACTTGTCGCTGTCGGGTGCGAACTTTTTCAATTGCCTCAAAAACAGTGTCTGAAGCATGGGCATTTAAGGAGGAAACGTCAGGAAAACCTTTCGTCCATATATCTTGGCTCCTAACTACTAAAGGTCTGTCAAAGGGGTTTTGACTTTTAATGGCGTTGATGAGGTCAGCAATTGAAGATGGTGAGCTAGTCATGAAGCGGTATGAAGGAAATATTGATGAGGAGCCAGTAGAGAATAAACAGCAGTGAGACAATAAGGTTTATGAGTTTAGACGCTTGGCATAGCAGCGTAGTCCACTGATTTGTGTGGTAATCGAGTCTTCAAGTTTGGCTGGGTCGTTGTCTGGTAAACTGCCACCTTGCAGTTGCAAAATATCGTTAGCCTGCATTTCCAGCAGCCAATCACTGAAATCAGAACGGCTAACGCGATCGCCTACTTCCCTTCTAATCCGATAAATCGGCACCAAATCATTCAGGTTATAGTCGCGGTTAAGCTGGTCGTAAACTTCCAACGCGACTTGTTTAAACTCGTCGTAAGATTTAATCCCACTCTTCACCCCATTAGTTGATGCACTTGCAGCTACCGGACCATTGATTTCACCAATCCACTTCAGCAATGCATTAGCCGTCCAAGTTCCAACAATAGTTCCTTCAAACCTAAAATCCGAACTTTTCAAACCCTCACCCAGCACCTCTAAACCCGCAGGAGATACTAGAGAGTAGCCTTTTTTGGAAATGGCGATCGCTCCTTTTTCCTCCAATTCTTTAAAGATGCTCTGATAATCTGCTACCTTCTTGCTTTTGGTAACAATTCGCTTCGTCAGTTCACCTTTCTTCACTTCCTGCTTTGCTCCTCCCAAATCCCACAAAGCCAGAAGGAGACGAGTTTTCGCTTGAGTTTCGATACCTTGTAAATTTTTTGACGGCATATTAATAGTTCTATTTGCTACAACTAGTATAGTTTTTAGTTAAACACTGCTATTTATGTATTTTTACTTAAAATAACCGTGTATTTATTTTTGCTATATTTTACTGTAATGTATCTCCACAAAAACTCAACACTGATTTATCAATGTCTCGGTTGTAACTTTAATTGTTTAAATTATTTATAAATAAACGAGATAGATAGCCCTCTAAATAATTTTTTTATAGCGGTTCTCACCTTGCTTAGATATGACAGGAGCGCCATCCCTAAAGCCCCTCTCAGCAAGATTTAGAGGAGGAGTATTTCTCCCCTCCTCGCTTGCGGGGAGGGGTAAGGGGTGGGGTCAAAATCGTACTGCATCCAAATGCAAACAAAATACAGTAATAAAGCTTAAAAAAATTGTTATATATTTAACGCATATTTCCTGAGGATGAATGCAGATTCTCTCAAAGGCAGGATGGATAACTTGAGAAATTACATCATGATTGCAATCAAACCGTTTATTTGTGCTGTTGTCAAAGAACGGCTAGTGTTCTTTCTGTCGTACCTTGAAATTACAGAAATTCCTTCACGGTTGTTTGTTGTAACAGCACGCATTTAGCAAATGCAGGGTGATGAGGAAACATAATGATGACGATATCCCCAAAGCGTAAAAGAGCTCCGCTTCCAGTGGCTATCTTTCTTTCGGCATTACTAACAGTACCGATACTGAGTGGTTGCGGTGGAGGTTCCCAAACTGCTGCGCCACCGCCACCTGTTAACGATACCGTTGGTAGAAATGTAAATAATCCAGCCCCCGCAAACCAACCACAAGAAGCTAAGAAGGGATTGTCTACAGGGCAGAAAATAGGAATAACCTTGGTGGGAGCCGCTGCTCTTTACTACCTCTACAACCAACGAAAGAATGCTAAAGCAGAGGGAGCGCAAGGCAAGTACTACCTTTCTAAGAACGGGCGTGTATACTACCGCGATGCTGAAGGTCGCCCTCACTGGGTATCACCTCCATCCGAAGGAATTCGAGTTTCAGAGTCAGAAGCGCAACAGTACCGGGATTTCCAAGGATATAACGGGCGTCAAACAGGTCGCACTTTAACCGACATAGCTCCACAAGAAGCCCCCGCATTTTAAATAAAAAGCCGTTTGTTCGGGATAGCACTTAGGCGCACGCAATAAGGCAACCTAAAACGACAAAAAAACAACGGCACAATTAACTACCGAAATAAAAAGGAGATACGTTATGGTAGACGACTTTTTGCGAAAGGCAAAGGATTTTATTGTTGGGTCGAACGACGATGAGCGCCAGCCACGTCCAGCAAGTGAAGATCCATATGGAGATCCAGCCGATCAGGATTACTACAGTAACGCTATCCCCGCAAGTCAAGACCCCTACGGCGACCCTGCGGATTCCTACGGGCAGTATGGCAATGTCATCCCCGCCAGCCAAGACCCATATGGCGACCCTGCGGATTCCTACGGGCAGTATGGCAACGTCATCCCCGCAAGTCAAGACCCATACGGCGACCCTGCGGATTCCTACGGGCACTATGGTAACGTCATCCCCGCCAGCCAAGACCCATACGGCGACCCTGCGGATTCCTACGGGCAGTATGGCAACGTCCGCCCAGCAAGTGAAGACCCATACGGCGACCCTGCAGACCAAGAGTATGGTAACGTCCGCCCAGCAAGTGAAGACCCCTACGGCGATCCTGCTGATCAAGGTTACCGATAATTAACGCCCAAAAACAATTCTCGACTGATTACAGCCAAGCCCAATATAGACTCCGCCCGCATCTCCGCTTTTAGGGAGCTTAGGGAAGGGGTCTTTTTGTTTTTTTATAGGTACTAAAACAGACATAAGATTATATGAAATCCGGCAAATTATTCTTAATCACAGTACCCCACCCCCAACCCCTCCCCGCAAGCAGGGAGGGGAGCAAAAGCGCAGATAAACGCGGGGTGGGGTTTTCCAGGTATGGGTAATTAAAAGCACATGAAACTACCCAAAATCACAGCACCCCACCCCTGACCCCTCCCCGCAAGCGGGGAGGGGAGCAAAAGCGCAGATAAACGCGGGGTGGGGTTTTCCGGGTATGGGTAATTAGAGCGACATAATATCACCTAGTAACAGCAGCAAAAATTTCTTGTGCTCTATCAAGATTTTTACGTACTTCTTGGGCGCAAATATGCAAAGCATTCCTTTCTGCATCAGAGAGGTTTAATTCCACCACTTTCTCAATTCCGCTACGTCCTAAGCGACAGGGAACACCGATAAAAATATCATTTAAACCATATTCACCTTGGAGGTACGCCGCCACTGGCAACAGTCGCGACTGATTCAGCAAAATCGATTCCACCATCACGCAAGTCGAAGAAGCAGGGGCAAAAAAAGCACTGCCTGTTTGCATGAGTTGCACAATTTCTGCACCACCGTTACGAGTACGCTGCACTAATCGCTCAATTGTCGCTGCATCGAGCAATTCTGTAATCGGAACACCATTCACAGTAGCATAACGCGGCAAGGGTACCATTAAATCTCCGTGGCTACCCAGAACCATCGCATTGACATCTTGAGGAGAAACTCCCAATTCCATTGCAATAAAGGTTTCTAAGCGTGCTGAGTCTAAGACGCCAGCCATACCCATAATGCGATCGCTTGGAAGCCCGGTTGCTTGCCACGCTAAGTAAGTCATCACATCCAAGGGATTTGTGACAATTATATATATAGCTTCCGGAGAATAAACAATTGCTTTGTTTGCGGCTTCCACCACAATCTTGGCATTTGCCGCGAGCAAATCATCCCGAGTCATGCCAGGTTTGCGGGGAAAACCTGCCGTAATGACTACGACATCAGAACCAGATGTCTCAGCATAGTCGTTTGTACCAATAATGCGACGATTGTGCAGTTCAATTCCCCTTGCCTCCATCAAATCGAGTGCCAGTCCTCGGGGCATACCCTCGACAATATCAAGCAACACGACATCTGCTAGATTTTTTTCGGCAATGCGTTGCGCTAAGGTACTACCAACCTTGCCAGCACCGACAACGGTGACACGGGGTGAATGACACATATTTAGGGAGGAAGGGGAAGATCTCATAATTGCAGTACCTGTGCTAATGGTTGAGTGTTATTTAAATTCTTCAAGTTGATCCTGACGTAGCCACATATTTGGTGTTGGCACTTTCCCGAACTTCACAAGGGCATAATCACCTTTGATATCTACAACTTCGCCCTTGGTTTCAAACAGATAGGAAGGAAAACGTGGGTCACTGGCTTGTGCTTCTAGACTGTTTTCCAGCTTCTCGCGGACAGCGCGAACCATATCTCCTCTTTTTACAGCCATGAGTTTCCCTCTTGAGTATGTAAATTGGTTGTATTCAGGATCTTAGCTCGCACGAAGTCCTTCTAGAGCTAGGAGTTGCCTCCTCCCTAAGTGTGTCGGGAAATGCCTTCATACATTCGTTAGATATCAGTTCGTTTTATGGCTGCTAAATTTGGATTTCTCAAACTTCCTACTGGTAGTAGCTTGTCTCAAAATCCACGCATTGCAACCGCAGACGCACGCAGACATACGCAGATAATTTCTAGATAACTATCTGCTTTTATCTACGTTTATTCAAAATTCCGAATCTCAAATCAAAATTGTATCAGAATAATACAATAATTTTTATACATTAATTTTTCACTTTAAGTTGCAATCTTTTGGATTTTTAATTTGAATTGCTTATCGTTGACACTGAACACAATAGTGGCTTGAACGCCCAGCTAAGCGAGTCCGTGCAATTGCCGTACCACAAACTCGACAGGGTTCTCCAGCGCGGTTGTAAACCCAAGCAACACCACCGTAGTTACCGTTGATGCCCTTGACATTCAGGAAATTACTAAAAGTTGTGCCACCAGCCTCTATACTGGCTTCTAACACTTGAATGATGCAGGAACGCAAACGCTCAATTTGCTCTGGCTGCAAATCTATACATAAAGTTTCTGGCAGGACTCCACTGAGAAACAGCGCTTCATCAGCATAGATATTACCTAAGCCCGCCACCACAGACTGATCCAAAAGTGCCGTCTTTATTGGACGGCGACGGTTCCGCAGTTTTAGCGCCAAGTACTCGACAGTAAATTCGGGTGAAAAGGGATCTACTGCTAGTTTTCCCAAACCTGTGATAATGCTTTCTGGTGGCACTCCTGGAGGTACCCACCACATTTGACCGAAGGTACGTTGGTCAACAAAGCGTAATTCGCGTTCATCTCTAAAAAATAACCTGACTCGCGTGTGCTTGTGTAACGGTTCATCTTGATGCAGCCACAACAGTTGACCGGTCATTCGTAGATGAACCCCCAGCCAGCCATTAGGGGGGGATGAGGGAGTGAGGGAGTGAGGGAGTGAGGGAGTGAGGGAGTGAGGGAGTGAGGGAGATGAGGGAGATGAGGGGGATGAGGGAGATGAGGTGAGTTCGGCTAGGAGATATTTGCCGCGACGATGCCAAGTTGCGATGGCTACGCCGACGCCTTCGGCGTACGCACTCCCTTTGATTCCAGTTACAAACTCTTCTACAGAAAACGGGTAGGCGATGGTGCGTTTAAGCAGCACATCTCCACCCGTAATTTCCTGGTTAAGGGTTAATTGATTCAAACCCCGCCGGACTGTTTCAACTTCAGGCAGTTCAGGCATCTTTTTTAGGAGATCAGCAGATGGGGGAGATGGAAGTATCAGAGGGATAAGGGGGATAAGGCGGATAAGCCAGATGAAGGGCATAGCTCCCTCATCCTCCTCATCTTCCTCATCCTCCTCATCCTCCTCATCCTCCTCATCTTCCCGACTTCCCCATGATAATCTGGCGCGAGCCTGTTACTTCTTCGCCTTTGCCTGTGGAGCTTCAACCTCTATGAGTTCTTCCAGACCATAGTTATTGGTGTTGACGCCAGCGTAATTTACCTTGTTAAAACGGACAATCACAGGGTATTTGATACCGCTTTGGTCAATAGACGCTACGGTTCCTACATCCTGATACCAGTAAGATTCCCGGCGGAGAATACGTACTTTAGAACCACGTTGAACCATGAGTTTCTTCCCTTTGAGTTATCAATCGCCAATATATAAGGCTAATTGATTTCACTCTACAACCAGGAGGTCTCATCAAGAGGCTTTGTTAAGTTATTTATCTTGCCAGAGGTTGTCTGTTGAGGAACTTATACGATCAATTTTTGTCATCTGGAGTAAAGAGGGAATAAGTTACAGGGTGCAGCGAACCACGAACCTACGGGATAGGTTACAGGGTAAAGGTTATCAGGTGCAGGGGATAGGTTACAAAAAATAGGTTGTTTGAGTACAGCGCAGGCGAGGCATTTAACTCTCACCTACGACTTGTTACCTATTCCCCATTCTAGATTCTTCAAAAAAAGTGTAAAATTCTCCTTGACAAAATGCCTGGGATCGCTTAACTTCATTGGTCGCGAGGACTTTTCTGAGATAACCTTATGCTTTTGTCAAGACAAACACGCTGCCCTCATTACCTCTACCAATACGCAAATTGTCATCTATATAAGTTATATCTAACCAGCCTTGTTGTTCCTTACTATTTAAAGGAAAATCAATTGCAGTGAGTTTTTTACCAACTTCGATTTGTTGGATAAAACTCTCTGGAGAATTGTAGCCTAGTAAACGTTGTAAACCGATAATTGATCGCTCAAATTTTACGTTGACGCGCCGACTTGAGACTGGCTCAAATTTTGCAGCAACGCTGACTATACCTTCAAGAAAAGGTAAGCCATAAATTTCAGCTATGTTGTAAACACTGTTAGTTTCTACGCGGATACACTGATAAATTTGACCAAGTTTGTACAGTGGTAAGCTATCAATGTTTAATAGAGCCTTGCTAGTGGTATATATTAATCGCCAATTACCATTTAGCAAATTTGTTGCTTCAACTGGAGAAGGTGTAGGATTTACATCTTCCAAATTTGCAATTGCCACCAAAATAGCTTGTTTGTCCTGCTCTGTAGCAAGCAGACCGCGATTTTTACCAGCAATTGCTTCTAAAAGATCTGTCTTTCCAAGCATCGTGTGTCACCTCAAAAACATCAGTATTAAGAAAATATTGATGAACTATGTATAGTGCCATACTAATGATGAATTGGCTTTCAATTTTGCCTGATCAATAAATAAATAAAAAATTTTTTGTCGGATCTATCAGTCAAACAGTTGAATGAACAAGTAAATCGGGCATTATCAAGTGATAAACTCTAAGTGTCTAGTTACCTTCCCCTTTTATTGTCTTCTGTAGATATGCTAAATTCTCCTTTGCGTGAAGTACCCCGAAACCAGCGGGCATCTGTAATTCCATTAAAGCAAGAGTCCTCCCTACTCGACTGGTTGCAATCTAACGGTCGTCTGATAGCACGTGATGTTCTTGAGCCTGATTTTCTAGATGACGAAGAAGAGATATCAGAGTTTTTGAGTACTGATGACGGCATTGGCGAATATGACTTCGATGACGACGATGATGCTGCTCCTGATGAGGAGTAAATAATTCTGGCTGAAGGTATATTGGCATAGATAGTCCCAATTGTTTAGTTTTGCAAGTGTGGAGTGAAGGGAAGTTTCCGTGGACGCAAAATTATCTCCTGACCAAGGATTAAGCATTATCAGTGGCATAGGTCTGGTCTCTTTACTGGGTGTAAGTCTAGGTGTATCAGCACTGGTGTTAGATTGGGTGGCGAATAGGTTGCCCTGGCAAGGTATGTCGCTCACCTTGCCATTTTTATTCTGCGCGCTGGCTTCAGCCGCAGCCGGTTTCTGGGCAATACCACTACTACAAGCACTGAAAACAGGGCAAATCATCCGCGAGGATGGTCCGCAGGCTCATCTAAAAAAAGCAGGTACACCGACAATGGGGGGCATTTTCTTTGTTCCCGTGGCAGCGATCACTGCTTGTGTATGGTCTAGCTTTGCAACAGAAGTGCTAGCCGTTTCCGCTTTAACATTAAGTTATGGATTGATTGGCTGGATTGATGACTGGCAAATTCTGCGCCGCAAGTCTAATAAAGGTATATCTCCTCGGATGAAACTAGCTTTGCAAGTCGGTTTTGCACTAGCTTTCTGTCTGTGGCTGTTTTTTACTCAACCTTTTAACATTACAACAATTGCTTTGCCTTTGGGTTTTTCTTTACCCTTAGGGTTGCTGTTCTGGCCTTTGGCTGGCTTTGTCTTGGTGGCAGAAAGTAACGCCACGAATCTGACTGATGGTATTGATGGCTTGGCAGCAGGAACGGTGGCGATCGCACTGCTCGCATTAGGTGCCCTAGCTGCACCCTCCTCGCCTGGATTGATGGTTTTCTGCGCTTGTATGAGTGGCAGTTGCTTAGGATTCCTGGCACATAACCGTAACCCAGCCCGTGTTTTCATGGGAGACACGGGTTCCTTGGCTTTAGGAGGGGCTTTAGCAGCAGTAGGTTTGTTAAGTAACACCTTAGTAGCACTGTTCATTCTTAGCGGAATCTTCTTCGTAGAAACCCTTTCCGTCATGGCGCAGGTTGGCTACTACAAAGCTACCAAAGGTCCTGATGGCAAAGGCAAGCGCCTGCTGAAGATGGCACCGTTACATCATCATTTGGAACTTACTGGTTGGTCAGAACTGCAAGTTGTTGCCGTCTTTTATATAGTTAGTGCCATTTTGGCTGTCATCTGTTTAACAATTGGTCGCTTATGATTCTTTCAGGAATTACTTGAATAAAAAATAATGACCTCCTCGCATAGAGGGGGTTGTTTTTTTACCAAAAAAGAACGATAGGTACAGAACTCAGAAGTCAGAATATTAAACGCGCTTTTTGAGCATGAATTAAGAGTTAACTCATCGCCCCCTCGTCCCGCGCTATAGCGGTACTCCGTGAGCGCGCCGGGATTGAAGAAGGCGGACAGCGACGATTGCATCTTTGACCTATACTTTTCACGGGAAAGTGCGGGAAAAGATGCATGAGGAGTTGTCAATCTCCCCGGAATAAAACGAAAGGACGTTGTATTATATAAGTGGTTGCGACCCACCCACTCGACTCACAACAAACGGCGACAGTAGCAGAAAGGATGCTTGCCAAGACGCTTGTGCGAGAGAAAGGGGGAAAGATTCCGGTCACTGGTACGCATCGGTTACGCCCTGCGGTAAAAGATAAGCCACACAGGAATGTACAAAAAAGTTTTACTGCCTTCGGAAGGAGGGCGGCTGCCTGGGTTCTAATACTTGCCAACTCGTAGTTGTCTTGCCTAGAAGCGGTTGGAATGAACAAGTACTAGATAAAGCTCGCAAGAGTAGAGAGGACGAGTAAGACCATCACCGGGTTTAGTCCCGGATGTCCCAAAGTGACATTCCCAACGTGGCATCGACCTGTGAGACAGGAAGCCCCCACTATATTAGGTACTCCGAATTAGTGGTGGGTACTTCACCTTAACTCATCCCCCGGCTATCAAAACTAGGCGTTAGCTTGTTTTGATTTAAAGCCGGAGGATTTCGAGTCATTAGTCCTTAGTCCGAGCGTCAGAGCGTAGTTTTTCATGATATGAGTGTGTTTAATCATACTAATGACTATTGACCAATGACTAATGACTAAGACGACGAGGCGACGATTCCTCCCACCCCGCGCGTGGGGATGGGCAACCGAAGTCGTCTTTCGGTGAGTTCGACGAACCTCTCCCACCCAACCTCCCTCTCCTGCAAGGAGAGGGAGGAGTTACGTAAAAATGGGATTTTTAAGCCTCTCCCCTTGTAGGGGAGAGGTTTGGAGAGGGGTCAAATCAGGATACATCGAACTCACGTAGAGTTAAGGTTGCTGAATATTGGTCTTTATGCGTTCGCGGAGCGTGGCGTTAGTCATAACGTGCTGTAGGCATAGCCCCCGGATAAATCCTTTGGAGACGAACAAACTTTTTCCGTACTTAAATCCCCCGGATTCTCCTTGTGGGGATATTCTGATTACTGTGTTCTGTGTTCTGCGTTCTTCTTACTTACGCATTTGTCCAACAAGGTGAACGAGTTCTGGCAAAATCAGTTTTTCCATAGCCAGTCGCACTGCATTACTTGAACCAGGAAGGGAAAAGATAAGTTTTTTTTGATAAACACCAGCAACAGCGCGAGATGCCATAGCTCGCGAACCAATTTCTTGATAACTTAAAAAGCGGAACAACTCACCAAAGCCTGGCAGAATTTTTTCCAGCAAGTTTTCAATAGCATCGTAGGTGGTATCCCTCGGGGCAATACCTGTGCCACCATTGAAAATCACAACATCCAAATTTGGCTTCTCACCCACCATTTGCATCTGGTTTTGAATCTGCACAGGTTCATCTTTGACAATCGTGTAAGCTTCTACTATATGATTGGCATTGCGGAGTAATTCTTGAATTAGCTGACCACTTTTGTCTGTTTCTTTTGAACGTGTATCGCTGACAGTTACGACAGCACAACTTACCGCTATGCCTGGGGAATCTGGGTGAGGAATGTGCGTCATAAGTAAACTATAGAGTTTTTGTTATTAGTCATTTGTTCGTTATTTTGTGTTAGTTGTTGGTTGTCTTGCTAACGACCAACCACTAACACTAATTAATAACTAATAACTGCTTAAGATTTACTGAATTCCAGACCGTTTTCTTCAGCATACCTTTGCATAAACCGCATAAAGCGCTCCCATTCTTCTGTTGATCTCATCACGTAAACTGCTTCTAATGATTCTGGCTTGCCGTTGATGAATTTACCCTTGACTTCGCGGGTGACAATTTCTCCTTCTTCGTCAATTAAGTACATCCCAGTGATTTCATCGGTGCTGTTGCTCTCTAAAGCTTTGGGATTTTGGAAGATAAACGTCGCTGTTCCGCTGTCACCCGACTGTGAGCGCGTTAGGCGCACGTCTGGAACTACATCTTCGGTTATACCTCTGGAAAACTGAATTTGAGCCATGATAAGTGAATTTAAACTTTTGTTATCGGTAGTTTAATATTCTCTCACCATTTAGTACCTGGCAGTCTAGCTGCCGCTGAGATTTTTCTTTTCAGTATAAACCCTTATGCCGCTTCTCGCTCTAGTAACAAAGTAACAGGACCATCATTCTCAATAGAGACTTGCATCATAGCCCCAAATTGACCTGTTTCCACTCGTAAACCACTTGAGCGTAACTTGTCAACAAAGCGGTTATATAACTCTTGTGCTATTTCAGGAGCAGCTGAACGGTCAAAAGAGGGACGGCGACCTTTGCGACAGTCACCGTAAAGCGTGAACTGACTTACTACCAGCAATTCGCCACCAATTTCTAGTACAGATTTTTGCCAACGATCACCGCCTTCTTCATCAGGAAACAGCCGCAATTCCAGACACTTACGTACCATCCAATCAAGTTCAGCATCAGTATCAGTATCGGCAATACCAACGAGCAAGTTTAGCCCTCGTCCAATTTTACCGACTATTTCACCGTTCACAGTCACTTGAGATGATTTGACTCGCTGGATAATGACGCGCATTCCTATTTTGGATTGTGGATTGGAATTTCAAGTCTCTACTTATCTACCGCTACGACTGATTTACTTGACCGAATCAGTTACCAAGTACCCGCAGTATCAGTTACCAGTTAATAGACAAAAATCTTGGTACAAGCCCCTGTTTTTAAACATGGAAGTACAAAAAAATGTCCAAACGAGATACATAGTACGAGAAATACGGCGGACTTATACAAAGCCCCTCAATTTATTGATGGGTGCGGCTGGTACTTGGTCACTGTTCACTGTTCACTGTTTTACGTATTTGCTTTATCTACAAAGGCTTTCAGGCATAAAAAGTGCCTGAAAGTTCTAAAGTCCCATTAGGACAATAAGTGGCACCACTTAAAAAGTGCATTCCCAGGTGGAACCTGGGAACGAGTCGAACGAGTCGAATGACTAATAATTATTTCCCGAAACCTTTGCCGCGAGTGGTTGAAGGAAGACAAACGCAGTTTTCCAGTTGTTGTCGCAAAGCCTCACGATCCAAATTTTGACCAATAAGCACCAACTGGTTTTTCTTCTCACCTTTCCACTCATCATCATCCAGAGTAAAACGCTTACCGCAAAGGTGGAAAATATGACGTTTGGGACTTTCATCAAACCACATAATCCCCTTTGCGCGGAAGACTGTTTCAGGGAGTTGATTATCTAGAAAATACTGAAACTTCCTAATCGCAAAAGGCTTGTCAGTCTGGAAGGATATCGACGTGAAACCATCATTTTCTAAATGGTCAGAATGATGGTGATGTTCGTGATCATGCTCATGATTATGGTCATGACCGCATTCAGAGTGGTCATGATCGTGGTGGTGATGATGTTCATGTTCATGGTCATGTTCATGGTGATCATGGTGATGGTCATGATCATGCTTATTAGCAGCATCATTAAAGTACTTATCTGTCTCAAACAGACCGACGCTGAGAATTAAGGGGAGTGGCACTTGTGAGTGGTTAGTGCGAATAATTCTCGCTCCTTCCTTAACTTCGCGAATTTTTGCTTCCAGCGTCTCTAATTCTGCTTGAGAAACTAAATCTGTTTTGTTGAGCAGAATCACATCACCATAAGCAATTTGACTGTAAGCTGCCTGAGAATTGAATAAATCCAGGCTGTAATTTGCCGCGTCTACGACTGTAATGATTGAATCCAGACGGGTTAAGTCGCGTAACTCAGTCCCGAGAAATGTGAGCGCAACTGGTAGCGGATCTGCCAGTCCAGTTGTTTCCACAACGAGATAATCTATTTTGTCTTGGCGTTCCAAAACTTTGTAAACGGCATCTACCAAATCAGTGTTAATGGTGCAGCAGATACAACCGTTACTCAGTTCCACCATATTATTGTCATCGTCAGTGGAGATAATTAACTCATTGTCGATGCCAATTTCGCCAAATTCATTCACTAAAACAGCAGTCTTCAGCCCCTGCTGATTAGTCAGGATATGATTAAGTAAAGTCGTCTTACCGCTACCAAGAAATCCAGTAATAATTGTTACTGGCAATCCTTGTTTAGGCGCATCTATTGATTTCGATTCGGAACTAACTGCTTGCATAGCGATGCTGTGAAAAAGTCAAAATAGAAGAATGTAGCGCACAGAGTACAGAAAACACTAGCATAGGGATGCTGGTATTTCATCCCAGCCCTTCTCCTTCAGAGACGCTAGCGCCGAAAGTGCCAGTCCGTAGGACTTACGGGTTCCCAGTCGCTGTGAGAGCGAAAGACCCTCGTGCAGCGCTGTGTCACTGCCCTCCCCTATTATTACGTATCTCTATATTTAGTAAAACTTGGTTATGACCCTAACTGTTTACAATACACTCACCCGTCGCCAAGAACCTTTTGAAACCGTCGAACCCGGAAAAGTTAAGATGTATTACTGCGGCGTGACAGTGTACGACTACTGCCATTTGGGTCATGCTAGAGCTTGCATCGTTTGGGATGTGGTGCGTCGCTACCTGCAATTTCTTGGTTATCAAGTGCGCTTCGTCCAAAATTTTACCGATATTGACGACAAGATACTGAATCGAGCGCAGAAAGAACATTCATCAATGGAAGCTGTCTCTGAGCGCTTTATCCAAGCATATTTTGAGGATATGAGGCGGCTTGGAATTAAGGATGCTGATGAGTATCCTCGTGCGACTCACACGATAAATGGCATTGTGCGGCTCATTCATGAATTAGAAAATAAAGGCTTCGCTTACCCTGCCCAGGGCGATGTTTACTACGCAGTGCGCCAGTTTGATCAGTATGGTAAACTTTCTGGACGCAAATTAGAAGATATGCAAGCTGGTGCCAGCGAACGGGTGAATGTAGATGATCCAGAGTATCAGAAAAAGAGAGACCCGTTTGACTTTGCTTTGTGGAAAGCAGCAAAAGCAGGAGAACCCGCTTGGCAATCACCTTGGGGTCAAGGTCGTCCGGGATGGCATATTGAATGTTCGGCGATGGTGCGCGATCGCCTTGGGGAAACCATAGACATTCACGCTGGAGGTGAAGACTTAAAGTTTCCCCACCATGAAAATGAAATCGCTCAATCAGAAGCTGTCACAGGAAAACCACTGGCGCGTTACTGGCTGCACAACGGCATGGTAAAAGTGGATGGTGAAAAAATGTCCAAGTCTTTGGGCAACTTTATCACGATTCGGGAATTGCTGGATCAAGGAGTTGACCCAATGGTGGTGCGGTTGTTTGTACTTGGGGCGCACTATACTAAACCGATTGATTTTACCGATGAGGCGATCGCCGACAAGACAAACAGTTGGCAAACTCTTAAAGAAGGTTTACTCTTCGGTTATGAATACGGTAAACAACTCGGTTGGGAAGAATCATCTAAAATCGAAAATTCCTACGTTGAGCGTTTCCAAGAAGCTGTCAATGATGACTTTAATTTTTCTGGTGGGTTACCTGTGCTGTTTGAATTAGCCAAGGAACTACAACGCCAGAGAAATATTTTAGTACATGAGGGAAAAACCGAGACATCAAGTGCAGAACTACAAAGCAAGTGGCAGACTCTTGTCACATTAGCTCAAGTTCTGGGTTTAGAAGCCAAGATGTCAGATCAAACACCGCAAAATAGCGGCATAAGCGATGCGGAAATTGAGGCGTTGATTCAGAAAAGACAGGAAGCGCGTAAAGCGAAGAATTTTGCCGAAAGCGATCGCATTCGTGACGAACTACAAGCACAAGGTATTACCCTAATTGATAGCCGAGAAGGCACTAGATGGCACCGGAATTGAAAATTCAAGATTCAAAATTTAAAATTCAAAAGGAAGAATAAAATGCAAAATGACGAGTACAAATAAAGCAATTACAGATAGGACATTTGAGTTTGCTATCCGCATTGTTAAACTTTGCAAGGTACTAGATGAAAGTCCGGGAGTAGTGCAAACACTCTCCAAACAGTTGATTAAGTCTGGAACGTCAATTGGCGCAAATGTCGAAGAATCCGAATCAGCGCAAAGTACAGCCGATTTTATTAACAAACTAGAAATTGCGCTGAAAGAGGCTAAGGAAACCAGATACTGGATAAGACTTTTGATTGCGACTGAATTGATACCAGAAAATCGCTTACTATCTCTTTTGGGAGAAGTTAATGAACTCATCAGGATAATTGCTGCTATCGTCGTTAAAACCAAACAAAATCATCAAAAATAATTTTTTGAACTTTGAATTTTGAATTTTGAATTGTTATGTGGTCTGAACTTACAAAAGCGATCGCTCAAATAAATATACCTGCTGATTGGGTCGGTATTAGAGCCGTCAAAGATACTTCATATAACCGTCATTTCCGTGACGGTATACCTCAAAGCAACGGTAAATCTTCCACTACCGGAGCTATGCTCGAAGTCATGGTAAACGGCTGTATAGGCTATGGAGCTACCAATTCGCTGCAACTGCAAGATTTGCAAGCTGCTGCTGAAAAAGCGTATAAACAAGCACTAGCTGCAAGTGAATGGTGGATATATCCATTTAACGCGGTGAGAGAGCGTCCTAAAGTAGTTGGTCAGTATACTTCGCCGTTTCTTGAACCCTTGGATGCTCTTACTCCAAGGGAAATCAGCGATTTACTTGTGCGCATTTGCCAGACTTTAAAAGTCTCTGACCAAATTGTACAAACCACAGTTGTTGCCAGTACCAGCGAAAGGGAAACTTGGTTTGTCAGCAGCAACGGCTCTGAGGTGTATCAAAACTTCATGTTTTTTAGCACTCATTACGGAGCTACAGCACAAGATGGCGCGATTGTCCAGCAACGCACCAACAACGGCTGGCAAGCAAATTGTTACCAAGGGGGGCTGGAACTTTTCCAAGAACCAGACTTATGGCAACGGGTGCAGCAAATTGGTGAACAAGCAGTAGAACTGTTGACAGCAGAAGAATGCCCAACTACGCGTACCAATTTGGTGTTAGCGCCAGACCAGATGATGCTGCAAATTCACGAAAGCGTGGGGCATCCCGTAGAAATCGACCGAATTTTGGGAGATGAGCGCAATTACGCCGGAGGAAGCTTCGTCAGTAAGAGTGATTTCGGCAGTTTGGCGTATGGTTCACCCGCAATGAATATTACCTTTGACCCCACAGTACTGGGTGAATTTGCTAGCTATGGCTTCGATGATACGGGTGCTGTGGCAACACGGGAGTATTTAATCAAAGAAGGCGTTCTCCTGCGAGGTTTGGGCAGTCTGGAAAGCCAAGCAAGAGCAGGCGTACCGGGTGTTGCTTGTGCGCGTGCTAGCTCTTGGAATCGACCAGCAATTGACCGCATGGCAAACTTGAATTTAGAGCCAGGGGAAGCCTCATTTGAGGAAATCATTGCTGGAATAGAACACGGTGTTTACATGGAATCCAATCGCTCCTGGTCGATTGACGATCGCCGCTATAAATTTCAGTTTGGTTGCGAGTACGCTAAATTGATTGAAAACGGCAAACTCACCAAAACCCTCCGCAATCCCAACTATAGAGCCACGACTCCAGAGTTTTGGCACAATTTAGTAAAAGTAGGAAACTCCTCCACTTGGGAGATGTATGGTACTCCATTTTGTGGAAAAGGAGAACCAAACCAAGCGATTTCGGTAGGTCATGGTTCACCCACTTGTGTATTTGCTAACGTTGAAGTTTTTGGCGGCGGCGGTTGAAGAGGATGAGGGGGATGAGGAGGATGAGGGGGATGAGGGGGATGAGGAGGATGAGGAGGATAAAGGGTATATGAGGTGGAAATTCCTTAATTCCTAAATACTGGCTCTGCTCTCTACCTCCCTCTCCCCCTGCTCCCTCATCTCCCCCTGCTCCCTCATCTCCCTCATCTCCCTCATCTCCCTCATCTCCCCCTGCTCCCTCATCTCCCTCCACTCCCCCATCTCTCTGATCTACCCCTCAATTTACAATGCCCATGAAACACGAAGAACTATCTGCCTTAGAAGTCAGTTTTAACCAACTGATTGACACTCTTCTAGATAAGAAAGAAGATGAACAATTCACTGTGAGACTCAGCAGTGAACGCAGTCAATTTACTCGTTTCAATCATGCCAAAGTGCGACAAACAGGTTGTGTCGCTGATGGTTGGATTGAACTGACTTTAATGCAAAATCAGCGCAGTAGTTCTCGGCAATTTCCCTTTACTGGAAATTGGGAAGAAGATTGGCTTTTAGCATATCAAGCTTTGCAAGAACTACGCGAAGAACTTCCCCAGTTACCCGTAGATCCATATTTAGTATTACCATCAGGCACAAATACCAGTCGAGAAGTCCATTCTGGGAATTTATTGGCTGATGAAGTTGTCGTGCCAACGGTGCTAGAACAGGTTGCAGAATTAGATTTTACAGGTATATACGCTGGGGGAGTTGTTATTAAAGCTTATGCCGATTCCAGCGGTCAAAAACATTGGTTTAGTACTGATACTTTTACATTAGACTATTCTATATTCACGACCGAAGGACAAGCCGTTAAAGGAACTTTCGCAGGTAGTGATTGGAATTATGAAGCTTATGCAGCTAAAATTAGTGATGCCAAAAGACAACTAAAATTGCTTTCTCGTCCTGTAAAAGAATTACCACGGGGTCAGTACAAAACTTACTTTGCACCAGCAGCGGTTGCTGATTTATTAGCTATGCTTTCTTGGGGAGGTGTCAGTGAAGCTGATTTACAACAAGGGGGCAGTGCTTTAGCTTTACTGTGGCGCAAAGAAAAGCAGTTGAGTAATGCATTTTTTGTGAAAGAAAACTTTCAACGAGGGTTGGTGCCGCGATTTAATGAATTAGGAGAAATGGCAGCACCAGAATTGCCTTTAATTGAAAAGGGAGTTTTGGTAAATACGCTGGTGAGTTCTCGCACAGCAAAGGAATATCAAAAAACTGCTAACGGTGCTAATAGTTATGAGTCGTTGCGTGCGCCAGAAATCAATCCGGGGAATTTAAGATTTGAGGAAATTCTTCCTAGTTTAGATACGGGTTTGTATGTCTCTAATTTACATTACTTGAATTGGAGCGATCGCCCCACAGGAAGAATTACAGGTATGACCCGTTATGCTTGTTTTTGGGTGGAAGGTGGCGAAATTGTTGCCCCTATTGAAAATTTGCGTTTTGATGAAAGTCTCTATCGTTTTTGGGGAGAAAATCTCGTAGATTTGACAAATTTCCAAGAATTCGTGCCCGAAGTCGGAACTTACGAGAGTCGCCAACTTGGAGGCAGTATGGATCCCGGTATGATGGTAAATAATTTTACATACACCTTGTAGTGACGCTCAATATGGTTAATCAGCCAGAACCGAGCGAAATTCAAGTTAGAGCTAACTAGACCGAACCAGGCTAGAGATTGCTTGCACCAACACCCCTGGATCTATTGGCTTAGAAATGTGCTTTTGAAAACCTGCTGCAAGAGCTTGTTGCTGATTCATCTCACCAGCATAGGCAGTTAGGGCGATCGCTTTTATCTGTCTGCCTTGTGGCAATAAGGTTCTCACCTGCTGTATCAACATATAACCATCGACATCGGGCATCCCAATATCACTCAGCAGTACATCGGGTTGGGACTGGGTGAGAGCGACGAGTGCCTCGGAAGCTGAAGACACGGCTGTCACACTTGCGCCATACTGCTCTAGCAGAAAAGCAGTAAATTCCCGCGTGTCGGTATCATGATCCACTAGTAAAACTTTAACACGGCTCAAATCCAAAGACGGATCAAGCGCTCTGCTGTCCGCAAGAGTTGTTGGTTGAGTGGACATCACCGGTAGCCCGATTGTAAAGGTTGCTCCTTGCCCTTCACCAGGACTTTCTGCCGAAACTGTCCCACCATGTAGTTCGACCAAGTGACGCACGATTGCCCAAGGGGCAGTGCGCTCCGCGCAATCGCCAAGCCTAATCCCAGTCCACCGAACTTTCTTGTAGTCGCAGCATCCGCTTGGCGGAAGTAGTCAAATACGTAGGGAAGAAAATCAGGATCAATCCCCTTGCCCGTATCGCTAACGGTGATTTGGGCATGAGCACCAAGCTGCTCTAAACCGATGTGTACCTGTCCCCCTTGGGGCGTGAACTTGACGGCGTTCGAGAGGAGATTCCAAATCACTTGTTGCAAACGAGTTGAATCACCCGAAACCGGAGCAACGTTGGGTTCGAGGACTGCCTGTATCTTTATTGACTTGGCTTGTGCTGCCAGCCGCACCGTTTCCATCGCCGCTTGAATGATAGCTGCAAGATTGACCGAACCAACATTGAGGCTGAGTTTGCCCCGCAGAATTCGGGAAACATCCAGCAGGTCGTCAATCAGTTCCGATTGCAACTTGGCATTGCGTTGAATAGTTGCCAAAGCTTCTACCATCTTCGCTTCAGGGAGCTTGCGGCTTTGAAGTAGAGTAGACCAACCTAAGATAGGATTCAGGGGCGAGCCTCCTTCGGAGGAGCTTCGCTAACGCAACTCGTGAGATAACACTGCCAAAAACTCATCTTTCACCCGGTTGGCAGCTTCAGCTTCTTCGCGTGACGCTTCTGCTGCCGACCGTGCTTGCTGTTCTGCTTCGTATAACCTAGCATTCTCAACTGCAACCGATGCCATTTGCGCTAACTGCACCAGGATCGATTCGTCTGCTTGAGTAAACTCCCCCTCGTATTTGTCTGAAAGCTGAATCAACCCGATGTTATGTCCGTCTCGTCCCACAAGGGGAGCTGCCAGCCAACCCCGTATAGGAGGGTGGTTTTTTGCCTCCTTGCCAAAGCCTCGCCACCGGGGATAAGCTTCAAGTTCGGCTTGTGTCATCCGCATCGGGCGATTCATGTGACATAGGCAGGCGTAGATGCCAGATCCATCTGGTTTTTCATCGTAGTCTCGCCAAGCCGCATACTTATCAGATAGGTAAACAGCGTTGATTGCCTGTGCCCAGTTTTGGTTAATCGTCATGCTCGTGACAGACTGGTGAGCACCAATGATTGATGCTGCCTGTTCGGTAATCACTTGCAGGACTTCTTCAACCGAAAGAGCAGAATTGATTGCCAGCGCCGCCGTGGTCAATCCCTGCAACTGATTGGCATAGTGTCGTTCACGGGCAAGCAGGTGTTCTCGTGCAAGTTCGGCTTGCCTGCGAGCGGTAATATCACGAGAGATGCATAACAACCGTTCGACTTGCCCATCCGCTCCCTTAATCGAAGTCACTTTGTTGTCCCACCATTTCGGCTCGCCTGTCTGAGTTGGACGATAACCTTGAAAAGTGCCAACTCCGCCTGCTTTTGCGGTGTCGATTGCGTTCAGTGCAGCTTGCCTGTCCGCTCCTTGCCAGAACTCGCCCCAGGAACTGTTGAGGAACGGCGTGATGTCATTGATGCACAGCAACGCCTGACCTCCTGGACTCATGTACAAAAGCCGCCGTGACAAATCCAATACCTTGATGCAGTCGTCGTTACTGTCAAGGATCTGCCGATTGAACTCCTGACTTTGGCGCAACGTCGCTTCTGCAAGTTTGTGATTCGTGATGTCAATGAGTAATCCATCCCACACGTCTCCTTCTACTGTTCGCACGGCACGGGAGGTACCCTGAATCCATTTGAGTTGACCGGATGGTGTGATGATGCGTCCGGACCAGTTCCAAGGCAGAAAGTTTTGAACAGAGTGAGCAACAGACGTTTGAAATGACGGCAAATCGTCCGGGTGAATCAATTGCAAAAAGGCATTGGCATCTTGGAGAATTGTTTCTGGCTCCAATTCCAACAGTTCACGAGAGCGAGAATTGACAAAGGTAAACCGATGGGAACCTTCGCTGCAGGGCAAGAAGCGATAGACCATACCGGGCACGTTCGCCACCAGTGCTTCAAATCGGGTTTGACTGTGATCGAGTGCGGCACGGGTTGCCTGTTCACGATGCAACGCTTCCTCAGTGGTCTGACGCAGATTGATGCTGTGCAGGGCAGAGGCGGTGAAGCCTGCCAGACTGGTCATTAATCGCTGATCCTCGGCATCGAACTGATGCGCTCCTGAATGCGACATAATCCAAAGCGTGCCCAATGGTTGATTGTTCACGCACAAGGGCAGCACTAATGCCTCCACAATGGGAAACTGGGGATAATGCAGGCAGGTGAAATAGCGTTCAGGGTGGGCATACAGTTGCGGCTGTCTAGATTGAAGCGCGGTGCCACAGGGACTAGGGTTGTTTGGAATACTGGTTTGTTCTAAAAACTCTAATACGCCTGCGATCGCCACCCAATGAAACATGGATTCACCATTGGGAGCTGTTTCCAATAAGCTGATTCCGGCAGTATCCGCTTGACACAGAGCGACTGCAATCCGAACGAGAGTTTTGAGCATGGACACCGGCTCGTCCATGAGTTGTTGAGAGAGGGTGCGGAGGGCTTGGTTTTCCGCCGCTAAATCTGGTTGTCTCACCCGACGAGCAGCCAGTGCTTCTGTAATCAGGACATCCGCTTCAGTGAAGGCAATTTGGCGCTTTTGGGGGACATTGCCTGCAACAGCAGAGCGACCTTGGGAGCCATTGGAGGACGATAAATCAGTCATACAGTCTCCGTCCTCATTCGCAAAAGTATTTAGCTAACAAATCTTTGCCGCGATCGCCCCAAAGGGGCGGGAGAAAAGCGCCATCGCCCATTTGGTGCAGTAATGCTTCGATCTGCTTCAACGCCAGAGGCAATGGCTTTGTCCGTCCCTTCTCCCAACGATTTACGCTCTGAAATGAGACTCCCAACTTAGCCGCAAACTTCACCTTGAACCACAACAACGTCATCAGTGTCTGTAATCTGGACGGCAATGAGGAGGTCTTCAACTGCAACCAGATTTTGTGAAGAAATTTCCATATCATGTTAGCGGGAAAGTAAGACCCCCCAATGAAAAGTATGGGGGTTAAACTCATATGCAAGAAACGTTAACTTTAAGTGTTGCAGGCATTACATTGTTTAACTTCCTACTTTTGGCACATTAACATCAACTAAATTCTTAAAAGCAGAAACTTTCAACCGAGTCAGCATAATATCCTTCTGTTGGAACCGAAAGTGTTGCAATTTACCTGCGCCTATTTCTTCTTGGGAAATTGAGAATTATCGTCTAAAGAGGAGTCTGGTAGTAATTGTTGGCGTCCGTTGCGAATAACTCGCAACATATCCTGAAGATTCTGCTCAATATTTTCTAGGACGCTATCAGCGTAGTCATCGGCTCCTTGTTCAATGGCTTCTGCTTCTGCAATTGCCTGACGGCGCATTTCCTCGATTTCTTGCTGACAAGCCCGTCGCTTACGATCAATTTCTTCGAGGGTTTCTTGCAGCATTTCCTCACACTCTTGTTGAACCTGTCGCCGCAGTTCCGAGGCTTCGCGTTCTGCTTGTCTAATGATGTCACTTTCATCCAAAATTTGCGATCGCTTGGCTTGCGCTGCATCAACAATTTGTTGCCCGTACTCTTCCGCTTGTAGGAGAATTTCCTCCTTTTGCTGGATGATTGCTGCTGCTTCTTGAAAAGCTTCAGGTAAACAAAGCCGTATTTCATCAAGCTGATCGAGCAGCTTATCTTCATCCACCAACGTGCGTCGCGTTAGTGGAATGTTGAAACCGGCAAGAATCATCTCCTCCAAGCGGTTGAGTTCCTGCTGAATGTCTACGCTTGCTATTCGCGTAGCGTCTCCGTCGTAGGAGATTCCATCGGCAAACTCTTGCGGGGGGGGATTACTTCCGTTTTGATTTGGTTCGATACCGGACTGTTTTGGGCGTAGCATTGGGAAATATCCAGGGCAACGTGCGGGGGAACAAGATGATCGACAGAGCCACCAAACTTAGCAACCTCTTTTACCACACTACTACTTAAAAAACTATACTCATTTGATGTTGCTAAGAAAACTGTTTCTATTTGATGAGAAAGGGTTTTATTTGTGTGAGCCATCTGAAGTTCGACTTCAAAGTCTGAAATTGCTCGTAAACCCCGCAGTAGCACTTGCGCTTTCCGCATTTGGGCATAGTTTACGGTCAAACCATCAAAGGCGTCTACCTCCACATTAGCGAGATGTTTTGTAGATAGACGAATCTGTTCTAGCCGTTTTTGCACTGTAAACAGTGGATTTTTGTTAGGATTGCGCACGACAGCGACAATCACCTGGGCAAACAAGCGACTGCCGCGTTGGATGATGTCAAGATGTCCTAAGGTGATAGGATCGAAGCTTCCTGGATAAATGGCAATCACAATTACAGATGCCTCAAAGTTGTTTAGGTGATTATATCTAACCACTACTGGTTAGGAGCAACAAAGTGCAAGTTTTCATTGAAAAATCTAGGATGTTTGTCTTTGGTAAACTCTGTTGCACCTAGTGCCATACTCTTATTTATCTACCCTAAAAATAAAGTTCTTGATAAATACACTGCCTATGCTGCCTTCTTTACCCACAGCGACTTAAAATCAATGCTGTGGACTTTACAACAATTTTTGACAAAGTCAAGAGTAGGAATTTTGGATTTTGGATTGAATATAGAATTTAAAATCACCTCGCTATTGCCTTTAATCCGGGAGCATCCCACGCTCCGTGGTGCTTACGCCTACTAAGTGTGCGTATCCATACCTGGGGAAGAGTAAGTTCCCCATCTCGCTCTTAACAAGCACAAGTCAAATGTATATTAGCTTTTTATAGTCTTCTAGGTACTTTTGCATGGCACTGGATTTTTCCACCTTGCCCTTGGCATTTCAATTTACTTCTCCAGGACCGATTCTGGTGAAAATAGGACCATTAACTATCCGTTGGTATGGTCTTTTGATTGCTACAGCAGTATTGATTGGCGTAACGCTTTCCCAGTTCTTGGCAAAGCGCCGTAACGTTAATCCAGACTTGATCAGCGATTTGTCAATTTGGCTGGTTATTGCAGCAATTCCAGCAGCACGGTTATATTACGTTTTGTTTCAATGGTCAGAATACGCCCAGCACCCAGAGCGGATTATTGCGATTTGGCAAGGAGGGATTGCGATTCATGGAGCCATTATCGGTGGCGTTGTCGCAGCATTAATATTTGCCAAAATTAAGCAGATTTCTTTCTGGCAATTGGCTGACTTGGTGGCTCCTTCATTGATTTTAGGGCAAGCAATTGGACGGTGGGGCAATTTCTTCAACTCTGAGGCTTTTGGCAGCCCCACCAATTTGCCTTGGAAGCTGTCTATTCCACCAGAAAATCGTCCTCCAGAATTGGCTAATTTTGAGTACTTCCATCCCACTTTTCTCTATGAATCTGTGTGGGATTTGATGGTATTCGCTTTGCTGATAACTTTATTTTTTAGGAGTTTGTCGGGCAAACCAGCTTTGAAAACAGGTACGCTGTCTCTTGTTTATTTGGCAGGTTACAGCTTAGGACGCTTGTGGATTGAAGGCTTTCGCACGGATAGTTTGATGCTTGGACCGCTACGGATAGCACAAGTCGTGAGTTTATTGGGAATCGTCTTCGGTTTAGCTGGGTTAGCTTGGCTTTATATAGCTAAACGCCCTTTACCAGATGTCGTTTCCACCGTTGAAGCAAATGGAGAGAGGAGGTAAGCACATGAGAAGGAGGACTCTTGGCTCAAAAATAAAAAATGCCCCAGAGTGTTCTCCAGGGCTTAACCAGGGTGCATCTACCAATACACTTTTCTAGAAAGAGGGGTTCTATCCGGAAAGATACTGAGGAAATGCTAAAAAAATTTTTTTGAGGAATTGCTGTGTGTTCCCAGATGGATAAATATACGAGCCTAATAAGTAACAAAAAACTTTATAAAGCTTTAGAACCTACTGTTTATATCGTGGGTGCAGGACCTGGAGATCCAGAATTATTAACTGTTAAGGCGCAGAAACTGTTAGAAAGTGCCGATGTAATTTTATTTGCTGATTCCTTGGTACCCCAACAAATTTTAGAAATTTGCCGCGAAGATGCGGAGATTATTCACACTGCGAACAAGACTTTAGAAGAGATTTTGCCAGTCATCATAGAACGAGTGCGATCGCACAAATCAGTCGTTCGTCTCCATTCTGGCGATCCCAGTCTTTACAGTGCCATCCACGAACAAATGCACCTTTTGGCAGAGGCAGAAATTCCCTTTGAAGTTATACCAGGTATTAGTGCCTTTCAAGCCGCAGCCGCTAAACTCAAAGTAGAACTCACTGTTCCCGGTTTAGTCCAAACAATCATACTCACGCGCATCAGCGGACGCACAGAAGTTCCCGCAAGCGAGGAATTAGCAACGCTCGCGGCTCATCAAGCTAGCCTATGTTTATATCTAAGTGCGCGTCACGTTGAAGCAGCCCAAGCCAAACTGCTGGAACACTACCCAGCTGAAACATCGGTGGCTATTTGCTATCGCTTAGGGTGGAGTGATGAAAAAATTAGGGTTGTTCCCCTCAATCAAATGGCAGACTGTACTCACCAAGAAAATCTGATTCGCACCACACTTTACATAATCAGCCCTGCACTCTCACAAGCATCAGCACGCTCTCGTTTATATCATCCCGAACACAGTCATCTGTTTCGCTCTTCTCACCACTGAAGAGGACACGGGGACACGGGGACACGGGGACACAGGGAAACTTTCTGTCTGCGCGTCTCCCACTCTCCCTCATCCCCCTCATCCCCTCTGCTTCCTCTGTGCCTCTGCGGTTCGATAAAATTAACTGGGTAATTGGTACCATCAAGATTGGTAATTTTGAATTTTGAATTGTTATTATGCCTCTAATTAAAGTGCAAACTTCTGTATCTGCTCCTCTTGGAGAAGAAGTTGAAGCAATGCTCAAAAGCCTATCAGCTAAGTTAGCCAAGCATACCGGAAAACCGGAATCCTACATGATGACGGCTTTTGAAGCCGGAATTCCTATGACATTTGGCGGCACGACAGACCCAGTGTGCTACATCGAGATTAAGAGTGTCGGTACAATGAAGCCAGACCAAACTCAGGCGATGAGCCAAGACTTTTGCCAAGAGATTAACAAAGCCCTGGGTGTGCCTCAAAATCGTATATATATAGAATTTGCTGATGCCAAAGGCGCAATGTGGGGCTGGAACGGCACAACTTTTGGTTAAAGCCTACTTTAAGGAACAAAAACGCTCATGCTTGAACTGCGTCCTAATTGTGAATGCTGTAACAAAGACCTGCCGCCATCCTCGGCAGAAGTCATGATCTGTTCGTTTGAATGTACTTTCTGTCGAACGTGTGCTGACAGTATTCTACAGGGAAGATGCCCTAACTGTGGTGGTGAGTTGGTTCAGCGTCCCACCCGCCCATCAAACTTACTGCTAAGGTACCTGTCTCAACTAAGCGTGTGTACAAGCCTGAGGGCTGCAAGACAAGCGCTTAATCTATGCAGCATGAGTCATCTGCAAGAAAGAAAAATTGCAATGAAGATGACTTAGAACGAAGTGTTGGAAACCGCAATTATAAACCCAGGCAACTTGAGCAGCGGCAGTTTTAATCTTGTCAGCATCGACATTAGGAGCAAAAGTTTTCTCTGTTTTGCCTTCCATCTCTGTTAGTTCCGCTCTTATCAGCACGCACCAAGTCAGTCAGCTTTTGCGTATGAGTCACCGCTTTTGGTTTGTGCGAGATCGCCCTGTATGCGATCGCCTACGGCGGACGCTCCGCGTCATCGCACAACCGATTGGAACACAGCAGTGCATTGTGCGGTCGTGTGCCTTGGCTTGGATGAGAACTGCAAGACTGAAAACTGACCAGATGCAAAAGTTTCGAGAATCTGCTATCACCGTCGGTGCGATCGCTGTTCTAAGTGTTCAGCCTTTGTTTACCCAAATTGAACCACTCTTAGCGCAGCCAGCGCAATTGCAACCAAAATCGACAAATCGAGCTTCAAGCTTCCGGTTGCCTGCTCCGACTGGTTCTTACCAAGTAGGCACAACGGCTTACTACTTGGTTGATACCTCCCGCAAAGAGACTTACACTACTGAAGTCTACGATCTACGGACACGAAAACCGATTACAACTCCACCGCCGACGGATCGCCGTGAGTTAATGGTTTATGTTTGGTATCCTACGAATGCCAAGCCGGGAACAACCACTGCCCCTTACATGGATGAGGGCTTTGCGCTAGCTGCTGCTGAAGGCATGGGACGTGATTTTGGAGTATCGTCTGACCAATTCGTCCAATTAGTTACCCAAACCATTCAAACTAACGCTGTTCCAAAGGTGGCGATTGCGAATGCCTCGAAACGCTATCCAGTTCTCATTTTCTCGCCTGGTTTTGGCTCGACACCTAAATTTTATACAACACAACTCGAACAACTTGCCAGCCATGGTTATGTAGTCGTTGCGATTAATCCCACTTTTGAGGTGCCAGTCCTGTTTCCCGACGGACGAGTGATCACTCAATCAACGGTCTTCAATTTCTCCAAAGCTAAAAGAGCGAAAATTCAGCGTACCTTTAACCAAGCAGTTGAAATTCGGGCAAAGGATGTCAGCTTTGTGCTCAATGAGTTAAATCGCCTCAACATCAAAGACCCTCAAGGACTTTTCAGCGGACGTTTAGATTTAAATCGAGTCGGTATTTTCGGGCATTCCTTAGGTGGAGATACGGCTATCGAAGCAGTGTGGCGCGATCGCCGATTAAAAGCGGGAATCAACATGGACGGTGGCAGCTATGGCAAGCTTTTGGGCAGTGGAAATAAGGACAGATTAGATAGCCCATTCCTGCTGATGTCTCATGATGGTAGCGATGATGCGCTGCAATCGTTTTATCAACGGTTGAGAACCAATGCCTATAGCCTGACGCTCAAAGGTAGTAAGCACAATACGTTCATAGATTTTGGGGTAATACTACCCGCATTTTCAGCGAATTCAACAACTCAGGCAGAATCTCCAATCAAGCAAGCCCTTGGCTCAATTGAACCTCAACGGGCAGCCAAAATCATCAATGCTTACACATTAGCATTCTTCAATAAATATCTCAAAAACCAGCGTGAACCTTTACTTGACAGAGGTTCATCTGATTACCCAGAGGTGCTATTGGAATCTCGTAGAAAGCTGTCTAACAAGTTTTAAGTAGACTCTTCAGTGTTCCAGTGGTGAAAACCGCAATTATAAACCCAAGCAATAGGAACAGCGATCGCCTACCATAAAGATCCAAGGCGAATTTCTTAACTACCATGTCTGCTAAGTCTGTCTCTGTACTCCCCTCCCCTAAAACTCATACTCCACAACAACCAAACATCTCTATTCCACCGCTTTTAGGGGCAAGTGTAGAGGAGTTAACGGCTTGGGTGCATGATCAGGGACAACCAGCTTACAGGGGAAAGCAACTGCACGAGTGGATTTATCAAAAGGGAGTGCGTAGTCTCTCGGATATCTCTGTCTTTTCCAAACAATGGCGTGCTGAACTTGCAGAAATTCCCATCGGGCGTTCAAAGATACACCATCGCTCTGTAGCTCCCGATGGTACTGTCAAATATCTTTTACAACTAGCAGATAGTCAAATTATTGAATCTGTGGGTATTCCTACAGAAAAGCGCTTAACGGTTTGCGTTTCTAGCCAGGTAGGTTGCCCGATGGCTTGTGATTTCTGCGCTACTGGTAAAGGAGGCTACAAACGCAATCTTGCCCGCCATGAAATTGTGGATCAGGTGTTGACGGTTCAGGAAGATTTCCAGCAACGGGTGAGCCATGTGGTGTTTATGGGCATGGGTGAACCGTTGTTGAATACAGATCATCTTATCGGAGCTATCAAATCTTTAAATCAAGATGTAGGTATTGGACAGCGTAACCTGACTGTCTCTACTGTTGGGATACGCGATCGCATTCGCCAATTGGCTCAACACCACTTACAAGTCACTCTTGCTGTCAGTCTCCATGCTCCCAACCAAACACTACGAGAACAACTGATTCCCAGCGCCCGCCCCTATCCTATTGAAGATTTGTTGGCTGAATGTCGGGAGTATGTGGAAATTACTGGACGCCGTGTTAGCTTTGAATACATTCTCCTTGCTGGGGTGAATGATTTGCCAGAACACGCATTGGAGTTGGTAAAACGTCTGCGGGGATTCCAGAGTCATGTCAATTTAATTCCGTACAATCCCATCACAGAAGCAGATTACAAACGCCCCAACCAAAATCGAATTCAAGCTTTTGTCAAAGTCCTGCAGCAGCAAAAAATCGCGGTTAGTGTTCGCTACTCGCGTGGTTTAGAAGCGGATGCTGCTTGTGGACAACTGCGGACAAGCAAGAAATAGCAGGAGAAAGGAGTGGCGGAAGATGAGACAGATGAGTCACAGGGAGAGACGCGGTGACGCGGAGAGTTTTATCCATTCATTCCCCGTGTCACCCTTCGGGTTCGCAGTCGCCTGCTGTCGGGAAACCCTCCTGCAGCGCTGTCTCACCGCGTCCCCGTTTCCTCCTCAATTAACGCCGTGCATGAATACCTGGAGCATAAGCTTCAATAACTTTGCCAGTACGCGTGCAATTGATCATCAAGTAGTCACAGACTGGGCATTGCGTTCGAGTCAGCTGACTATCAGATAAATAATGCCTTTCACCTTCGCTACCACAGTTTGGGCAGCGAATTTTTTGTACTATCTGCATTTTTAAACCCTGGAATTTCATGATTTTTTTTTGAAAAAACGCAAATTCAACTTGTAAATCTATGAGATTGGCAGAATTGAACAAGCAATAAATTATTATTGCTTAAATTAACACAAAATTAGGTGTTAATTTTCATTTATATTTTCTTAATTATCTTTATTGTGAGGGTATATGCTATCCAACTAAGGATATATAAATTATTTCTAGAGGTTCAACTTTTATCAGAAATTGCATGATCCCAAACGCTAATACTTTGAGACTATGTTATTTGTAGTCATATCAACTTTGTTTTTTTGCTATAAGCCATTCCAGCTTTTTTAAAAGGTGATATTTGTAGCAAAGAGGTAAAAATTCAATAGTTTTGGATAATAGCAATCGTGATCTGCTCTTTATGGAGCGAAAGTAACTCATGTCCTCTGTGGCAAATCTTCGCCCTTTGGAAGTCTACTCTTTCCTAATGAATAAACCTGGGCAAGCAGAACCCATAAGTTAATGGCTCTATTGTGTAGGTGTATCCAAAAAGTATTAGTTAAAAGCTAACTCTATCCTTAGTTTTAGTAACAAAATGTTAACTTATCGCCGTAATTCCCCATCCGTCTATACGGTGGGGATTAGCCTCGTTAGTCTCGGATGTCTAAGCTCTACTTCAAAGACCGGTAAACGTAAGAATACTGGATCTATGAAGCAACTTGGGCAAATGAGGAGACAAAAATCCAACCGTCAATCGGATGGGGTTTTAGAAACCCCACCGTCTTTTACGGTGGGGTAGTTCATAAAGAAGAACTCCCAAACGCCAACACACGCCGTTGAATGAGCAACTGCCTGGTAGTATACTAAAGGCACTAGTGCTTGGCGACACGCTTTATCATGTTCAAGACGTCCAAAGCATTTGACATACAGATTTGACATACAGAAAGGATTACGCGCATCCAATGTCAGCCATCATCACTCCGGAACGCCCTGACACGTTCGATGCTATCAGCTTGATTACAGAGCTGGAAGCCCTTCTTGAACCCCTTTATCCTTCCGAAAGCCGTCATGGGTTCAGTGTTGACAAGTTGCTTGCCGAGGACGTGGCGTTTTTCCTGCTGTGTGCAAACAAGACGCCGGCGTGTTGTGGCGGCATCAAATTGGTGGGCAATAAGTATGGCGAGATCAAGCGGATGTATGTGCGTCCACAATTCCGTGGATTAGGGTTCGCGAAGTTGATGCTCAATCATTTGGCAGACTATGCTCATGCTCACAACATCACGTTGCTGCGCTTAGAAACTGGGGTTCACCAGCGAGAAGCAATCGGGCTTTACGAGCGACTGGGCTTTTACCGCATTCCCCCGTTCGGTCCCTACACCGACGACCCACTCAGCCTGTGCTATGAGAAGCGGCTCACGTGATGATCACGCTTGCACGATCGCCTAGCAAATGCCTGAAGATGTCCTATCAAATTCTGTTTAGCGAACAATTTTTCCTTCTGGTGTCGTAATAGCAATTTGAAAAAAGAATGCGACAGATACACACTCCGAAACCCTCGTTATCTTAGGCTTTCTTAATTTTGAATTTTGTAGACGCCCCCTGGGCGGCTTCCCGCAGGGTATTTTGAATTTTGAATTGGCATAACTCCCTCTTGTCCTTCCGTCGAGCTGGAATGGTAGTACACAAGCCCAAGACTCAACAAACCAGCTACTACAAAAATGATTGGTAATAACTTCACCTTAAGCCTAGAGACAGTAGCAGGAGGCTGCGTTGGAGCAAAGCTTGTCCTGGCTGGGTTGGTTTTCGGCTGCGATACATCCTCTAACTTAGCGGTTTTCTCAGAATCATTTAGGCTAGAGGCAATAGCAGGAGGGTGCGTTGGCACAGAGTTTACTATAGCTATTTTGGTACTCGGCTGAAGTTCATTCTCCAATTTCAGCGCTTCTTCAGGAGGCTTCGCCCCTTCTAGCATTATATTGACAATCTCTGCATAGGCATCTGTCCACGCTTGCTTGACTTCTGGCGTCCAGTCGGTTCCTAAATAAAATTCAAAGGTTTTTAACAGCGCTGTACCCACCATCGGATAATGTTCCTCGATAGTGGCGTATCTTACATGTCTTTCTCCTAAATCCCTCAGTATAGTCTTTAAATAAGCAAAGTTCCGTAAATTGTAAATTACCAACACCAAAGTCATCATTAACTTCTTGTCCTGCTCTTCCATATTGGTGTTGGCAAACAACGGCTCAAGCTGAGGATTGTCAGTAAACAGATTGTAATAGAATCTTGATGCGAACTGTGTGGCGTAAGGTTTAATGCCCGCAAAACTTTTTTCTAAAACCTTGACATTCAAAGAAGACATAGTACCGTTGGTAGCTCATAAAGTCTGCTTGAGCCAATCTCGCTCTGGATTGACCGAAAACTGCATGGCAGATCATTCCCAGCAGATAAGCTTTAGCCAAACCATGAAAACCGTCCAGCAAGTGTCCTTAGACTTCTTGCATTTATTCCAAAAAAAATGAATAATTCACCGCAGATGGACGCGGAAGTAGATGGACACAGATGAAACTCACATTCCGCAATCTTGTCTAATTTCTCACTGCGCTGCTAAGAGTGAAAACTCACCACGAACCGATGCGCCTTATCGCGTAACCGCCAGAATAGTTGCACCCCTACTTGTTCTGCGTCGGTTTTTAGTGGTTCAGATGTCAGCAAAAAGTAACTTTTGCTACTACTGCTCATTGCCTTGATGTTAATGCTGAATTTCCAGATTTAAGATGTAGCGTCCCAGTTGGACTTTTTCCGCCCACAATTCATATTCCACCCGCAAATTCCTTGGTAGCGGATGTCTGTCAAGCACCAATATATTAGTAAAATTACGTAAGCTTATTGGTTTATTAGGTGGCGATGACTCAGTTGGCAGCCAATAACGACTACTGCCAGAAATGCCTTGTTTCCAGATGTGACGGTAATTCAACTGAGCGTTACCCTGCATCGTCATAATGACGCGGTTAGGGGAAATTTCCAACCACCAGGTTCTGGGGCTGGTGGGGGCGATTGCGCCAAGCGCAGTGCCAGAGGCAATCGCCTCTTCGGAGCTTTTATTTGGCGGTGCGGTTAATAGTAAATGGAATCGGTCACTGTCCTTTTGAGACAATGTTGCGGCAGCATCGACTACAGACAATACTGGCACGTCTGTGGAAACAAGCGATAGGCACACGGGCTTACGGTGTTCGGTCAGCATAGGAGTGATAAGGAGTAGGGATGCTTGGAGGCAATGAGCTACATCAGAACTGATGCATTCACTATGTGATATTAATTATACCCATATTATTTCCTACTTATGGTAGATACTTTATAAATCTCAAGATAGATGCTGTTTCCAGTTAAATTTTATATTTTTGATAATATACATAAAATAAAATATCTATTAATAACTATATAATTATTTATAAAAATAAATTTAGCAAAAAGCGCTTTCCGTTTAAATCAGACAAGTGAAAACCGCACGACTTGGTGGATTTTCGTCAGTGGATACAACCGCCTACTTGATCTGTGCAACTCTCAAATACAGCGCTTTTCGTTTGCATAAACTACAAACCAGACGTTTGGGGTTAAAGCGATTGCTTCGCGCACGCAAGTGTCGCAGGGGTGCGCTTGACGTGCGTCAGTACCTCAAGACGGATGGAAATAATCGTAGATATCTTGAGCCAAACGTGGACCAATACCCGGAACTTCAGCGATTTGTGCGGGTGTTGCTTGCCGAATATAATCAACAGAGCGAAAATGCCCTAAAAGCTGCTTTTGTCGATGGTGTCCCAAACCAGAAATTTCATCTAAACGCGATCGCTTTAATTTATCACTGCGCTGCTGTCTGTGAAAACTCACAGCGAACCGATGCGCCTCATCTCGCAAACGCCGCAAAAGTTGCACTCCGGGTTGTTCTGCGTCAGTTTCTAGCGGTTCGGACTCTCCTGGTAAAAAGATTTCTTCTCGCCGTTTTGCCAAACTCACAACTCGCAAATCTTCCAATAAATTCATTTCTTGCAAGACTGCGACAACAGATGACAACTGTCCTTTACCACCATCTATCATGACAAGGTCAGGCCAATCGGGATTTCCTACTCGCGGTAGTTGTGGATCTTCGGCATATTTGCGAAAGCGACGCCCAATAACTTCGGCGAGACTGGCAAAATCGTCTGAGTGTCCTGTTGTGACTGTGGGATTTTTAATTTTGTAGTGGCGATAGTGCTGCTTGGCGGGTAAACCGTCAATAAACACGACTTGGGAAGCGACTGCATTTGACCCTTGGATATGGGAAATGTCGTAACCTTCGATTCGGTGGGGTAACTCGGGTAAATCGACAATGGCGGCTAAATCTTGCATCGCTTCTTGGTTGCGATCGCCCAATTTTTGCATTCGTTGCAATTCATATTGAGCATTACGTTCCACCATCTCAATTAATTCTGCCTTAGTTTGTCGCTGGGGAGCCAAAATGGTCACTTTTCGTCCCTTACGCCCAGTCAAGACATCTGCGAGTATCTCCCCATCAGGTAATTCGTGCTGTACCAAAATTTCTGTGGGAATTTCTACCGAGTCAGCAGTTTGATAATGCTCTTCCAACACTCGTTGTAAGATAGCACCAGGTTCAGCATGAGCATCTGCGACAAAAGCAAGGCGTCCTACCAATTGTCCAGCGCGAATCTGGAATAATTGAATGCAGGCGAGTTGTTCGTCTGAGAAGAGTGCGATCGCATCACGGGAAACTGTATCATCTGGTAAAGACACTTTTTGGTCAGCATTGAGCGACTTTAATCCAGCAATTTGGTCACGAATCCGCGCTGCTGACTCAAAGTTCAGTGCTTCTGCTGATTTGTGCATTTGCTCGGCTAAGATATCTATCAGTTCCTGACTTCGACCTTGGAAAACCATCGCTATTTTTTGGACGATTTTGCGGTATTCTTCTGGTGAAATCAGCTTTTGACAGACACCTGGACAGCGTCCCAAATCGTAATTCAAACAAGGACGGTCTTTAAATAACGGTTGAGGACGTTGTCGCAAAGGAAAGATACGCTTGCACAAGCGCAATATCTCCCGCAGTAGGCGAGAATCGGTATAAGGTCCGTAGAATTTATCTTTTTCTTTACCGAGTTGACGTTTACGAGTGATAAAAATACGTGGATAATCTTCTGACCAAGTAATACAGACGTAAGGATATTTTTTATCGTCTTTAAGTAGGACGTTGAAGTATGGCTGGTGCTGCTTGATCAGATTAGCTTCCAGCGCCAAAGCTTCGGTTTCGGTATCGGTGACAATGAATTCGATTTCTGTCACCTGCTTAACCATTGTGGCGATACGTTCGCTGAGTCTTTGGGAGTCTCGGAAATAAGAACGAACACGCGATCGCAACTTCCGCGATTTACCTATATATATGATGCGATCGCTCCCATCTCGCATCAAATAAACTCCCGGTTCCGGCGGAATTTCTTGTAGTCGGCGCTCTAGGCGTTCAGGTTCTTTAACAAGTGGTACGGTTTGAGCGGATGTTGTCACAACCAGTGTTTGGTAATTTTACATTTTTTACCTATATCTATTTTAATAAAAATTACTGTTATTTTGCCTTGATTTCAGATTTTTCCAATCAATCGGGACATACCTTTATTTTTTTATAAGTCAACAGTTAATTAGGGCAGAATACCACACCTTCTATGCGATATTTCTCTACACCCTTCATAAGGGGCATCCCATATGTTTAAATTTATTGTCATGCTGTTCGAGGATATTAAAAAATCAAAATAATCATTATTACAAACAATTAATATAGAACCTTTAAATGATTTGTTAAAAAACAAGAACCCCGACTTCTTTAAGAAGTCGGGGTTCTGAATCAAGTCAATTTATGCGCTTAGCGCAGGCACTTCACACAAATGAAAAACTCCACGCCACTTGCGCTTGGGGAGTTTTTGGGCATGGGGAATCGGGCATGGGGCATGGGGAAGAAGCTACCAATGCCCTATGCCCTGTGCCCAAGCGACGGGGCGACTATCCCTCTCCACGCCACTTGCGGGATGGAGTTGAGCGTCGCTTTCAATGAAATAAAATTGCTATATAAACTCTTCTTCGACAGCAACTGCCTCAACCCAGACAGCGAGCTTCAACCTATTAGTGATGACGCCGTAGAGGTTGACGACTAGCGCGAAGCGCGTGCTACTAAATTTCTTTTCTTGCCAGGCTAAACTTAAACTGGATAAAGTCTTCAGCAATATTTACTAACAACAATAGGACAAAACAATGACTAAAAAATCAAAGAAAAACTTTCGCTCAGAGTGGAGAACGCTAACCGAACTTGGGACTGAATTTGGTAAATCAGCCGTTGCTTTTGGAAAACTTCTTAAAGAACATGGCTTGCGCGATTCTGACGGCGAACCAACACCGGTAGCCAACGGACTTTTCCAGAGAATTGAAGCTAAGCAAGGCAAGCCCTACTACCTGTGGAATCACAAGGGGATTGTTGCATTCCTTAGATCTAAAGGTATCGAGCCAGTAAGTGACTCTAAAGATGCGCTCAAAGATACCGAAGCACGTAAACTAGCGCGTTCCTACATAGAGGCTCAAAAGTTAGATGACCAAGGAGACAAACTTGGTTACATGATGTTAGGCGAGATGGTTGATGACATTAGAAAGATTGGACTGGAACGCTTTAATGCCGCATTAAAAGCAGTTGGTTACAAAGGCGAGCCAGTGACATTAGAAGATTGGTAAATATTTTCAATAGACAAGATTGCATCAGTAGATTCCATCTGTGTCCATCTGGAGGACACTGCGCCCTTGGGGGTTCCCCCCGTTGTTCGCGTAGCGTCTCCGCAGGAGATAGCAAGTGTCCGTTGTCCATCTGTGGTTAATTATTCTTTTTTTTGGAATGAATACAAGAAGTCTAATGTTCAAACGCCTGAAACTCGGATTCTATAGCAATGTAGAGACGTGCCATGGCACGTCTCTACAACTCATGGCACTATGCCACATTCGGCTCAACTAAATTTTCTAATCCTTGAATGACTTTTGCGGATTCAATTTTGTCACCCGCCTTCAGTTCATCCAAAACTTCTTTTCCTTCAGTGAGATAACCAAAAACAGAGTAGCGACCATCCAACAAGTTGCGTCCTGCTGGTGTGAGTTCCGGTTCAAACAAGAAGAAGAAGACTTGTGAAGAACCGCCATTTACGTCACGTTCAGGACGTGCTAGCGCCAAAGCACCAAAAGCAGAGAAAGGCAGAACTGGTAAATCAGTGTAACGACCAGCATCCTCTAAAGTGATACCGTAAGTAGGTTTTTTATCACCTTGTGCCAGTACTTCTAGCGGAATAGCGCGGTATTTACCTGTTTTTGGGTCAATAAAACCCACATCTTTGCCTGGTGGATCTCCAGTTTGCAAGACGTACGATTCTTCAGAACGGGTGAATTCTAAGCCGTCATAAAAACCCCGTTGCACCAAATCAACAAAATTTCCAGCAGTTACAGGGGCGCTGTATCCGTCAACAACAACAGTAAGGTCGCCTTTGTTAGTTTTCACCTTTACAGTCGCACGACCTTTAAGTTGTGGTAAATTGCTGTATTCGGCTGGGACTTCAAAAGGAAATTCCGTCACCATTGACTCTTCAAGTTGGCTAACCAAACTCAGCAATTTGGCACGTTGATCCCGAACTTGTTCTTTATCTTTTGTTTTCACCACCTCTTGCAACTCATTCACACCGGATTTCAACTCAGCAATCAAAGCTTCAGCTTGAGGTTGGCGTTCTTTTGGAACACCTGCTAGAAGTTGAGAGGGTTTATCGAGAATCCGAGATGCTTTGCTGAGGTCTTTGGAAACAGCACCCCAACGTCGATTTGCCCGCAATTGGGTGGCAATGTCCTCTAAAGAAGCTTGCAGTTGCCGTACAGGTTTATTATCTATAGGGAGTGCATACCGCAGTAGAGCATTACCGTCAGTAATAGCATTCCCAGCTGGTAGCGCGGCGCTACTAGAGGGAGTCCATCCAGCTGTACTTATTCCTAAAAATAGAGTTACCAGCAGCAGTGCAATTAGGCTGTTATTCAACCAGGATTTAAATATCTTGAACATGCGATGGCTCAAATGCAGCATCAAACTATTGACTGGGCGTAACCCAACAATAATCTTCCCACAGTACAGGAAGCACTTTCGCCTTCATATCCATAGGACTTACGCAAATTAATGAAAAAACGAACCGCAAAGGACGCGAAGGACACGAAGAGATAAGAGTTTGAGAGAGTTTTTGCGTAAGTCCTGATCTAGTCGTAATTAAAAAAAAGTATGATCCATCGATATTTCTAACCACAGATCCACACCGATGAACACTAGTTAATCATCTGTGTCCATCTGTGTCCATCTGTGGTTTAATTTTCCTGCAATTGACTTTTGCAATCTTCATAAGCGATCGCCTAAAGCGCAGTGCTAGACGCGATCGCTCACAACAATCAATAAAACTAGACTCTCAAGGCAGATTTATGCTACGCATGACTCTGCGTCTTTTCCTCAATTGCCTAATAGTCGTCGCGCCTAAATAACCCCAACAACGGACCGAGAATCACACCAAAAACAAAACCGCCGATATGCGCCCAATAAGCAACTCCGCCCGTCTCCACACTCATGTTAGCGGCTGCTTGTAGGTTGGCAAGACCAGAGATGACATTTTGGACAAAGAAAACCCCAATCAGAAGCAGTGCAGGAACTCTAATTGTGGTAATAAAAATACCTAAAAATATTAATGACATCACTCTTGCATCGGGAAAGCGAATGATGTAAGCACCCAGAACTCCAGAAATAGCACCACTTGCCCCTAACGATGGAATCGCAGAATTGATACCTATCACCCACTGGCATAAAGCTGCTAAGGCACCACAACTGAGATAAAAAATTATGTATTTAAAATGACCCAAACGGTCTTCAATATTGTTGCCAAAAATCCATAGAAACACCATATTTGAAATTAGGTGCCACCAACCACCGTGTAAGAATTGCGACGTAAATAAAGTCGTCCACTCTCCAGGCAAGTTGTTGGTTAACTCTCGTGGCACTACTGCATACAGCCGTAAAAACTGATCTAATTGTCCACCTGATAGACTAACTTCATGAAAAAAAACTAAAATGTTCATGCCAATCAACCCGTAGGTAATAAACGGGGTGATTCGTGTTGGGTTTTCGTCATATAGCGGAAACACAGGTGTTTTTCCTCATTACTAATTAACTGCAATATATCCTGTGAGGCTGGCAGTTGTTGAATAAAAGGAATTTCACCTACTGCTGTAAGCTGCCATAAGAAACCTGTATTTGGCAAACATCATAAGAAGTGCCAGCCTTATTCGTGGCACTTGCTTTGTACTATCTGCTGTAGTTACCGTACCAAACTTCTTCCCTTGCTTTGTCGCTAAATAACCCCAGCAATGGACCAAGAAGTGCCCCAAATACAAAACCACCTGCATGCGCCCAGTAGGCGATACCGCCGCTTTCCATGCCAATATTAGTAGGTGTTTCTAGACTGGCGACTCCGTAGAAAGCTTGCTCAAGAAACCAAAACCCAAGAAACAAGTACGCTGGGACACGGAATGTGGGGAAGAAAAACCCTAGGGGAATAACGCCGAGAATTTCTGCTTGGGGAAACCGGAGAATGTATGCCCCTAACACGCCGGCGATCGCACCACTAGCCCCCAACGAAGGAATTGAAGAATTCTGTGAAAAGTACCACTGCGCCAGTGATGCCAAAACACCACAACTTATATAGAAAAACAAATATTTGACATGACCCAATTTGTCTTCTACGTTGTTACCAAAAATCCACAGGAACAACATATTACCACCTAGGTGCAGTAAACCGCCGTGCAAAAACTGGGAAGTAATCAAAGTCACCCATTCTGGTACTGGCTGATGAACTGAAATTCCCGCGAAGCTGGCACTCAGTTCTCGCGGCACAACAGCCGCAAGGTGTAAAAATCCATCTAATTGTTGCGGAGGTAGATTGGCTTCGTAAAGAAAAGCTAAAACATTGACGGCAATCAGCCCATAAGTGACGTAGGGCGTGATTGTCGTAGGATTATCATCTCTGATAGGAACCACAGGCGTTTTTTCCGATTTTTGAGGAACCAGCCTCACAGTACCTAATTTTTCGTGTTGTTTCTTCTAACCTGTGGAGGTATTTAGCACAGTTAACAGTAATCAGTGAACAGTTAACAATGAACAAGTGCTTAATAATTCTTCATCGCCCGTTGCATCTCACGCTGATCTTGGCGTCGTTTGATGTCTTCGCGCTTGTCATGGACTTTTTTACCTTTGGCAAGAGCTATACTGACTTTTACCCAGCCGCGCTTGAGATACATCTTCAAGGGTACTAAAGTCAAACCCTGCTGTTCTACTTTGCCTATCAGCTTACGAATTTGCTCGCGGTGCAGCAGCAGCTTGCGTGTGCGGCGCGGTTCATGGTTGAAATACTGCCCACTCGCAGTGTACGGCGAGATATGCGCGTTAATTAGCCATATTTCTCCATCACGGATTAAGGCATACCCATCTTGGAGATTAGCCTTACCTGCACGAATTGACTTAACCTCGGTTCCTGTCAACTGAATTCCAGCTTCGTAGGTTTCGAGGATTTCGTATAAATAACGGGCTTGACGATTGTCGCTAACAACTTTGTAACCTTCGTTCTTGTCACTCATTGATAATTTGGCGTAGGTATATGTGTCAAAAGAAATAGTATAGGGTAGTTTGGGGGTATAGATGGGAATGTTAAATTAGCACCAATGTTTCTGTGAATATTAGCTTTATCCTTCTAATTTAGCTTTTTTATACTGTTTTAGCTTGTTTGTATTCTTAATTAATCTTTTTTATTACTGATTGCTTATTTTCGGTCATCTATCTTTTTATTTATCCAATCAATCGTTGTTAATAACAAATAAAAAATAATTCTCTATAGAGATAGCATCGTACTTTTGAAAAGGTTGAGATAATTTTGTATATCTTGAGCGTGACTTGAGATAGTGCTTATTTTATAGCCACGGGATGATTTTGTTGAGCTATGGAATGGGTAAATTGATGAGTGAAAAGTTAAAGGTTGAGGAAGTTAAATTATGAAACGTCAATTAACAGCAGCTATTGGTGCTAGTGTTATCGGTTTAAGTATGGCTGTTTTACCCGTACCTGCTTCGGCACAAACCAATACTGGTGACACCGGAACGACCGGAACGACCACTGGTGGTACCACCACAACTGACACAACAAATACAAACTATCGTGGTGATGATGGTTTTGATTGGGGTTGGTTGGGATTACTTGGTTTACTTGGTTTAGGTGGTTTGGCTGGCAAACGCCGCGAAGAAGCTACTCGCTATCGTGACCCCAATGCCGTTGGAACAACTGGCTACAGAGAATAATTGAGTGTGTGTCTAAGGTGTATGTAAAAAGAATGGAACAATGAAAACACACAAAGCCTTAGACTGTATATCTAAGGCTTATTTAACTCCATTGAGCAAGGATGGTCTGGTGTTGTAAAGACTATCCTCAACTCTTTAGACAAGAATTAGCTCGCTGTAGGTTCTGAATTAGGCGAATTGAATTCTCTGGTTCGATTTAGCGGTAAAGATTTGTAATAGCTGGCAATTAAGGCAACCAGCAGCCACCATACGGTGTTCACTTCAGGGCGATACCAAACGGTATCAACCAAGCCGTGACCAAGCATACCAGCTAAAGAGGCGATCGCCCCAATCAGCCAAAATCCTTCTACACTTTTGAGTTCTCGTAACCGCTGCAGTTGGAGAAAAGCTGTATTAAATGTTACGATGAGCAACCACAAGAAACAGGCTAAACCAATAAATCCAGTTTCTACAGTCACCTCCAAGAAAACTGAATAGGCACTCAAAGCGTTATAACGGGGGAGTTGGTACAGCGGGTAAACTTTATTAAAAGCGTTGTGACCCGGTCCTATACCAGTTATCGGGTAATCCTGAACCATCTTGAAAGCAGCATTCCAAACATTCGTGCGAAATTTACTACTGCTATCACCTTTGCCACTAAAAATACTGAAGAAACGTTCACGTACTGGCTCAACAAATACTATTGCAACAAACAATAACCCAAACAAACTTCCTAAAATAAGCCACAGTGACCAAGTGCGCCAGAAAGGAGGCATTTGCACACTCCACCAGTAGTAAAGCAACGTAAGTAAGGTTAGAGTTGCAACTACCAACCCAATCCAGCCACCACGGCTTGAAGTCAGATACAGACAAGAAGCATTGACAAATAGCATTGTTAATGCTAAAGCTTTCTTCCACCAGCTTTGCCAAGCAAAAATTGCGACTGCACTTAAAACCACCGCAGGTAGAAGATATCCAGCCAGCAAGTTGGGATTGCCCAAATAACTGTAAACCCTCGTTGACTTTGACAGAGGAGATTCTGGATCAACCCAAGTAGCCAGCGCTGGCGCTCCAAAAAACCATTGCCGCAACCCATATACGCTCACAATTAGGGATATGTGCAAGTACAGCGTAATCAACCAAGATCGAAAGCGCGGTGAGGTGAGAACCCTAGCACAAAGGGCAAACAGTAGCAAATACAGTGTGAAATTTCGCAAGTCTGTAAACGCCGCCTTCTTCACAGGTGACAACGCTGTCGCTACGCAAGCAATTCCCCAATAAAGCAAGACCAGTAAGTGAATGGGGGTAACACTTCGAGCATTGGCTGTTGTTTCATCTGATAAAGTTAACAGCAGCCAAAATGCTGCACAACCAAGCAATATCAATCCCAATAGCTCATTGGCTACAAAAGGTGCAAGACCATAGATCAGGGTGAGCAAAATAGCCGCTATTGTCTCTCCCCATTGCATCAATAGGCTGCTTTGCCGCCAGGAATGCAACAGCCCTACTAGAGAGCGGTGCAGGTAACTCGTGGCAAGATATTGTCTTAGAGGCAGATAGGATAAAGTGAATCGTTGCCAAACTAAATTCATAATACTAAGCTGTGATGAATTAGCACTCCCGCGTAGAACTTGGACTTAATCATAATCCGGGTCTTCTAAAAAGTTCACACCGCAGATAGCTTCTTATTATTCACTCGTTGCTCATTGCCATCAGAGCCATTGCCTATGATTTGAATAATCGTTTTTAGTTGGGCGTCAACGCAAGCAAACCGGAGTTAGGTATCGCTAGGCGCTTCTGCTACGTCTAAATCCAGTGGCAAACTCAGCACATAACGATATCCTGATTCTGATGACCCTTGAATAACAATTTGTCCATTATGCAACTCTGCTAGATGGCAGCTGAGCAAAAGACCCAAGCTTTCACGAGAAAAATTACCATGCGGCTGATTTGAATTTACGCTTGAGTTATCCAATACGACTGATAAGTCCCCTGCTTGCTCTTGGTTGTCCGCATGACCTTTATGAGTTGGGATAGCACCTATAAGCTTTAGCATTGGTAGTGTATTGCTCAGGCGAAAGTAGGGGTCAATTTCTGTCATACCGTCCCCCAGCCAAGGATGTGATACCCAAACTGTGATGTTTAGCGTATCGTCTTTGGAAGAAACATGAATCCGAACAACACTACCTGTAGCAGAAAGTTGAATCACGCTAAAAACTAGGTGATATAAGATTTGTCGCACCTTGTCTTTATCTAACGAGCAAATGCGATTGCGCACTGGTTCTACAGATAGGCGAATATCCTGCTCACGACGGTGGGCTGCTTCTTCTAAGGTATTGATAGCTTGTTGACACAGCATTTCAATATCTACAGGAACTAGATTCAGTTCTGTGGGGTTTTCATCCATTGTCCCCAGTTCAGAAATTTCGTTAACCAACGAAAGTAAGTACCGACCACTGTGTTGAATAATCTCTAGATATTCTCTTTGCTTCGTTGTTAAGGGACCGTAAATCTCACGCCCTAAAACACTTGCCATGCCTAACACCGATGTTAAAGGGGTACGCAACTCTTGAATAAGTTGTCCTAACAGTTCCAATTTCAGTTGGTTGGTAGGAACTAAATCTTTTTGTAAAATAGATGGACTGATTTTGATTTCAGTACTATTGATAACATCTTTCTGTGGCTCGTTAGAAGCACTCTTGGGGATGGTGCTACTCGGAATTGCTTGCAACAGACGGTTACGCTCAAATTCGCTCATGCTCCAACGAGCAATGATTTGTAAAAACTCAATGTCTCTATTTGTAAAATCGCGTGGTTTTGTATCCATGACTGCCAATGCACCTAAACAATACCCAAAAGCATCAAACAATGGCACTCCTAAGTAAGAGCGAATGCCATAATCCTCAATCAACTTGCTGTAAGCAGATGCACCAGTCAATGTGTCTGTATCATTAATGACGAAAGGTTGCAAACTCTCTACTACCTTAGTGCAAAAGGATTCTTGGCGTGACAGTTCACGGCTTTGTGCCAGCTGATTCATGATTCCTCCCCGTAGCTTGGATAAACCTACAGATGATTTGAACCAGTGGCGTTCTTGATCCACGAATCCCAAAATGCAAATTGGCGCTTCTAAGAAATGGGCAGCAGTTTGAGTAGCTTCTTCAAAAACTGGAATTGTTTCTGGTTGACGTAAACCCAAATCTGACAATACCTTGAGACGTTGTCGTTCTCTCGTTTCCTGGGAAACCCAGTCGTCCTTTAGGGCAAACAATTTGTTCTCAGGATCTACCATTGCGATCGCTACCTTAATATTCTCTGGCTACAGTAATTTATATAACCACTGTTGATCGGTTATTTGCTATCCTTAAGATTCCCTAATTTTGTCTTAAATGAACAAGCCAGAAGTAAAAATTTTTTCTCTCGTAAGTCTTGGGATGTCACGGAAAACACCACCCTCTAGCTTCCTCTATTTCACCAAATGATTAAGTCGTGTTGAATCGCTATCTGCAATGACTGAGCGTTGTACTTACAACTGGTGCAGGTAGTAAAAAAGTCCACAACAGCGTAGGTAATAATTTTCTATTAGGAGCGAAGACTGCAGTACAACAAGTCACAACGCTACTGATTTCAGAAATATCAGTCTGATTTTGATGTTTTTATACTAAACCAGGGCATTGCCGTGCCTTTATCATCTAATGCATACAATTGAGAACCGCTTCTTAGTGTTTTTCTTTACGTCTAGAGTGTACGCCAGACAAAATAAGATTTATGCAACAGGTCTAGTCATGAGTAAACCATGTCCACAAGAAAGCGTGGTTTAAAGCAGTTGAAAATCTTTGTTTTTTCGCCCACCAAGAGCGAGGTATGTACTAAAAAAATAATGACTAATGACTACTGATTCAAAAATGAATAGCTCTAGTTTCGTAAATTTTATATATTGAATTTGTCAAAATCTCAGGTAAAAACAACTGTTTATTCATAAAAATCTAAAAAAATGTCAACTATAAATAATTTTAATAAAAAATTTACTGTTTCTTCATAAGGAAGATTTGCCCAAACTATAGTATTCAGTCAAGAATGGATTAACTGCTAAAAAAATAGCATTTCTAAGATGAAATACTAGGGGCTTGCCTAAGAATGAATAATATGACGATTAGGGTTCCTTTTGTAGACCTGAAGTTACAGCACCAACCAATTCAAACTGAGCTACAACAGGCAGTCCAGGCTGTAATCGAACGGGGAGATTTTGTTTTAGGGCAAGCACTGAAAGATTTTGAGGCAGCTTTTGCAGCAGCTTCTGGTGTAGAATATGGCGTTGGTGTTGCCTCGGGAACTGATGCGATCGCTCTTGGTTTACAAGCGTGTCAGATTGGTCCTGGAGATGAGGTTATTTTACCAGCAAACACCTTTGTTGCTACATTGATTGGGGTGATACGTGCAGGGGCAAAGCCGGTTTTTGTCGATTGCGATCCACAAACAGCTTTAATTGATTTGCAGGCGGCGGCGCGGGCAGTGACGCCTCAAACCAAAGCGATTCTTCCCGTGCATCTTTACGGTCAAATGGTATCACCACGCGAGTTGTTAGACTTTGCTGACACTTACAAAGTGCTAATTTTTGAAGATGCCGCACAAGCACACCTAGCCGAACGCGAAGGATATCGCGCTGGTTCAGTGGGAATTGCAGCAGCTTTTAGTTTCTATCCCAGCAAGAATTTAGGGGCATTTGGCGATGGAGGGATGTTACTCACGCAAGATCCAGATGTCGCCCAAAAAATGTTACGCTTGCGGAATTACGGCGCGGCTCAAAAATATATTCACGTTGAAGAGGGTACCAACAGCCGTTTAGATACAATGCAAGCAGCGGTGTTGCAGCAGAAATTACCGTATCTGCCACAGTGGAATCGCGATCGCTTTAATGCTGCCGAGCAGTATAATATTGAACTAGCGCCCTTAGCATCAAGCGGGATAACTCCCATACAAAACCACAGCGGCGAGGGACACATTTATCATCTTTATGTGATCAAAGTCGATGATTCTTGTGCCGTACAACGTCAACAACTCCAAGAAGAACTCACAGCCGCAGGAATTCAAACTGGTGTTCACTACCCAATTCCTTGTCATCTCCAACCAGCATTCAGCCACCTAGGCTATCAAGTCGGAGACTTTCCCAATGCTGAAATGCTGGCGAAGCAAATATTATCTTTACCTATGTATCCTGGTTTGAGTCATAGCCAAGTCAAGGAAGTGGTTGCAGCAATTGCATCAAGCCTCAGTGCTGAACAACATGCATTTGCTCTGCATTTGAAAAATTTATGACTCAGAAATACTGAATTATGAATTAAAGTCATACTAATAATTCATAGTTCTTTATTCATAATTTATTACTAAATAAAGCCATGCAAATTCAGCGTCAGCTTAAAAATACAAATTCTTCACAGTTGATGAGTCTAGCTCTATTAGGTATTTTGGTACTGCTTTATGCTCCTCTGCTACTGTACTGGTGGGACGGTTGGGTAAAAAAAAGTATCAGTATAGAACACGAATATTTTAGCCACGGTATTATTGGTCTACCGTTCGCTGCCTATTTATGCTGGCTAAACCGAAAAAAGTGGCAAAGACTGCCAAATATTTCCCATCCCTTGGGCGCTGCGTTGTTAGTAGTGGGGGGAATTTTTTATCTAAGCGGTGTCAGCGAGTGGGTAAACATTTCCTTTCCAGCTATACTGGCAGGATTGTGCCTGTGGCTTAAAGGAATTCCTGGCTTCAAATTGCAAGGATTTCCTCTGGTACTAGTGCTTTTAGCAACACCTACCTCCGTTCCATATCTGATCACTCCCTACACGTTACCCCTGCAAAGTTTCATCGCCGCTACTGCTGGATTTATACTCACTCAGATTGGGATGCAAGTTATTGTGGATGGGATAAATATATATGTCGGAGGAAGGATTGTAGAAGTTGCGCCTTACTGTGCAGGGTTAAAGATGCTATTCACGACTCTCTACGTTGGCTTGATGCTACTTTATTGGACGGGTGCTTTGTCTTCCCGCCGCAAAAGTATCTGGTTTTTATCTATTGCAGTTTTAATGAGTATTTCCGCTAATATTGTTCGCAACACATTACTCTCGTTCTTTCATGGGACAGGACAAGAGGGGGCTTTTCATTGGCTGCATGATAGTTGGGGTGGTGATGTGTATTCTGCGATTATGCTGCTTTTATTAATACCTGTTCTTAATTGGATTGATGCATATTTTTCAGAAGTTTCAGAAACTCAACACGAAGGTGAAGCATAGGCAATTGAGGTGAATTTTGATATTGCTGCATATTTCCGGACATACGTCCTACGTTTAACGAGATCTGCTTTCAAGCATCCGGGTAAATAAAATCTCTTTCACAGTTGGCTCTAGGGGAACGCTCAGGCTACTAATATTGCCTTTGGTATCAGTTAAGAAAGATATAAGTTTTGGTTGCTCAAATAACTCATATTCAACAAAAATGTCAAAGTGGTAGTGTTCTAATTTAAAAATATTTGAATTATGAGTTGCTGTTAAACGATTATCATGAATTTCAACTGATAAGATTCCGTATGCTGGATGCTCATAATAGCCTGTGTAATCTTCTAGAGGATGAGAAGGCTGGGTTGGAGTTTTACGATCTGAAGTGATTTGCTCTTTAGCTTTTGCAGTAGCTTCTTTGGCTTGAGCATATTTTTCCTGCATTCGTTCATTCCAAAGAGCTTCGTCTAGACCGAGCAAGCGATCGCATACATAATAAGTCACAGTATTTATGACTGGATTTTGATCCATATTAGTCAAAACCACTATACCAATATTGTCTTGAGGTAGTACAGTTGTCCGTGCAGAAAATCCATTAATATTACCGCCATGCTGAATTAAATTATGACCTCGGTAAGAGGTAATCGCCCATCCTAAACCATAAAAATAATAAAAAAGTTCATTATATTCTAGTGTTTGAGTCATCACGACTTGTGGAGAGTGCATCTCTTGCAGATGACTTGGTGAAATAATTTGTTTATCGCCATACTTACCCTGATTAAGATGGAGTAAAAGCCACTTAGCCATATCAGTAACGTTGGAATTTATCGAACCTGCTGGACCACTAACATCGACATTACAAAAGGGTAATCTGTCAACTTTGTCGTCTTTTTCTGCATAAGGAAGTGCAAAGTCAGCAGCTTTTTGGGATTTCTCTACAGACAAATTACTGTCTCTCATTTCTAAAGGATTAAAAATTTCTTGTTGCACAAATTCTTCCCAGCTACTCTCGGTAATTTCACCAACCAAGTAACCAGCGGTCATGTACATCAAATTTTGATACTGAAAAACAGTACGCAATTCGTGAGTGGGTTCGAGATATTGTAAGCGATCTATTATTTCTTTACGGGTGAAGGGACTTTGAAACAACACAGCATCATGACGGGGTAAACCAGACCGATGAGTCACGAGGTCACGGGGTGTGATATGTTCAGTTGCATAAGAGTCATAAAGTTTGAAAGTGGGCAGATAATTTCTGACAGGTTTATCCCAGTCTAAAAGACCCCTTTCTACTAGGATACTCATCGCCATTGTCGTAAAGGGTTTCGTACAAGAAGCAATCGCAAAGAGAGTTTGTGGTGTAACACTGAGATTTTGTTCTACATCTCGCTTGCCAAAGCCTTCACAAAAAATTATTTGGCTATCTTTAATGATGGCGATCGCCAGCCCAGGTACTTTCCACTCTTGCATCGCCTCATTGATAAATTCTCTCAGACCTTGCATAGTAACTTTTCACGCCTCCTACGCGATCGCTACAGCTACCCTAAGATCCTAAGATGGAGCATCGCCCAATACGCTTCGGTTAAGCCAAAAACCAGATAAACTGAGGGTTAGCCCTGGAGTGTACTGAGTAAGAATGCAACTCAAAAAATTTTCACCGCAACTACCAGTGATTGAATCAGGTACGGTACTCAAAGCATTAGAAACGGCTATTCCAACAGGAGCAGTTTCTCAAGCGATTGCGCGGAGCACAGTGCCCAAGGGCAATCACAGACACACATAGTAATGAAGAACGGAAGCGGGCTTTACCTTCACATTTAGTGATCTGTCTGGTCATCAATATTTAATATAGGATTTCTACATAGCCTTCCGTTCCATTAACCCGAATTCTCTGTCCGTCATTGATCAGTTTGGTAGCACTTTCTACTCCGACAACTGCTGGTAAGCCATATTCACGTGCGATAACTGCTCCATGGGTCATCAGTCCACCAACTTCGGTGACTAGGCCTTTTATGGATACAAACAATGGTGTCCAGCTAGGGTCAGTAAAGGAGGTGACTAATATATCTCCATCTTCTAGATCAGCATCTTCCATGTTTAAAATGACACGTGCTCGTCCCTCTATAACTCCGGAGGAAACAGGTAGACCTATAATAGCTTCGGCAGGGAGATTTTCTCGTTTGTACCGACCTGCAATGATTTCACCATCAGACGTGATAACACGTGGGGGAGTTAGTTTTTCATATAATTTGTACTCGTCTTTTCGTTTGCTGATAATCTGGTAATCAAGTTTATTTGTGCGTACGACTTCGCGAAATTCTTCAAAAGTCAGATAGTATATATCTTCTTTTTCATGAATAACGTTGGCTTGTACAAGTTGTTCGGCTTCTTTCAGTAAAGCCTGCTTATAAACGAAGTAGCGATTAACTATGCCGTATTTTGGATATTCACGATAACCGACGAAATTGCGGATCAGGTCGATCATTCGTTTTGTTTCTTGGGCTTTTTGTTCACCATCCGGTAATTGCTTCAATCGATCTAATAACTCTTGTTCTTTGTTCAAAGCTTCCTGTTGCCCTTGCTCAAATTTCCGATCGCTTGCACCAGGCTCTAGGTTTTTGATGTTACTGAGAATCATAGGGACAAGTGTGGTTGGTTTTTCGCTCCAACGAGTTCTCGTAATATCGATTTCCCCGACACATCGCATTCCGTATTTATTGAGATAAGCACAGATAGCGTCCTGGGTTTCCTGTCCACCCTCAAACTTCACCAATTCATCCAAGAAGTTATCATCTTTTACCTGTTGCAAATACTCAATGACTTCCGGGTAAGGACGAATCACATCGGCAACATCCAATAGTGCCAGACCCATGGACGAAGTAATATTGTTGGGTGCTGATTGAGAAAGCGTATCTGCTGCGTTTTTTTCGCCTAACCACTCGTTCATTTTTTCATTGATCCATGAGGAAGCATTCATCCCAGTCATAATCACACCAAAACTCTGTGAATCAGAGTTGGTCTTCTTTAATTGCTGGATATCTTCCAGGATAAAATCAAACAGACCCGATCCTGATTTCGTTTGGATGTTTTGTTTTAAGGTTTCTATCGATGTTTGACTACTCCTGATTAAATCAGAAACGATCGCTGGGTCGTAGTCGTTTAGGGTTTGAAAATCCACAGGCGATCGACCTTTATTGCTTTTACCGGCACCTGATTCTTTTTTATCATCTGGTAACGATTTTATAAAATCTCCCCGCTCTATGATGGTTGTAAGTGCGTCTTTCATGAGCGGATCAGATTTTCCCAATGTGACATTTACTACAGTTTCTCTGCTGACAGGTGAAGCCAGCATAGCTGTAACATCAACAAACAACCTTCCACCAGCAGTGTGCATGGGTGCCCGGGTCGTTAACAGGAAAAAAGACAATCCCAATGGTTTCATCGCATCGGTCATCATTTGGTTATGACCGACAGAAACAAAGACGTGATCTTCGTGATCATTTGCTTCAGGGATCGGGTACAACGTAGTGATCGGACGACTCTGGACAATATAAAATGTGTCATCAACCAAACACCATTCGATGTCCTGGGGACTGCCGAAATGTGCTTCGATCTTTCTGCCTATGCGCTCAAGCTGTACAATCTGCTCATCCGTCAGCGCTTGCCTGTTCTGTCTCTCAGGCGAAATCTCCTGTTCTTTCGTACCGCCATCTTTTAAGGCGTAAATAGCCAGCTTCTTGGTGGATATCTTCTTATCGATAACCTTGCCGTTCCGCACTTTATAGTTATCAGCATTCACCAGTCCGGAGACCAAAGCCTCACCAAGTCCGAAGCTGGCATCAATGGATAACACTTTCCGGTTAGAAGTGACGGGATCGGCAGTAAACAAGATTCCTGCTGCCTGCGGGAAGACCATCTTCTGAACTACCACAGACAGGTAGACTTTACGGTGGTCGAAGCCGTTTTGCAGGCGGTAAATGACTGCCCTCTCGGTAAATAACGATGCCCAGCACTTGCTGATATGCTGATAGATTGCCTCTTTTCCGATAATGTTCAGATACGTATCCTGCTGACCTGCAAAAGAGGCGGTTGGTAAATCCTCCGCAGTTGCGCTGGATCGTACTGCATAAGCATTTTTTTCATCAAACCCGGAGAGGTGGTGGGTGATCTCTTCATTAATGTCTTCAGGGATGGCTATCCCTTCAATGACCCAGCGAATCTCACCGCTAAGTTCACCGATTTTATCCCGGTCTTCTACCAATAGATGCGATAACTGATCAAGTAATTCGTTAATCGACGACGTTTCCCCAATGATTCTTTTAAAGGCTTCAGTAGAAATACAGAAGCCTTCCGGTACGCGGATTCCTTCAATTTTGGAAAGTTCCCCCAGGTTCGCGCCTTTACCCCCAACAACCTTGAGTTTTGTTTTATCAATATCTTGAAAACAAAGCACAAATGAACTCATCAGTTTCCCTCCTTTAGCAATTCATACTACGGTTGCAATCAGCGGCGGCAAACAGCCTTTGCATCACAACCAGGATCTTCAACAGTCCGCTGCATTGCAATTGTTAGGCGGCTCCACTCAAACCGCCTTTGTGTACTTCATAGCGCAACTCAGCCATGCCAGCACCCATTTGATGAACAGACACTAGGCGCAGAACTGGGCTTAGCACTCTGCGAGGGAATAGCGGCTTACCCTTGCCGAGGGTGGCCGAGCCAACCTGGATGATAAGCTCATCCAGTAAACCAGCATCGTAGAACTGACCAGCCAGATCTCCGCCTCCAACTATCCAGATGTTTTTGGTGCCGGCAGCAGCTCGCATTTCAGTGTGGGCGTGGTGTACATCTCCATTGACGAATCGGATGTTCGCACCTTCGGTTATTGGAAGCTTGCGACTAGAGAATATCCAGGCTGGCTGAGTGTATGGCCACGCGGAGCCAGTCTCAGTGGTAACCTTTTCCGCGTTGCGTACCATCCACTCGTAAGTTGCTGATCCCATTGCCAACGCACCCACATTTGAAATGAACTCTGAATAGCTGGAGTCATTCAGGTCACCAAGCGGAAACAGCCAATCTAGTGAGTCATTCTCAGTAGCAATGAAGCCATCAAGACTTGTCGCTGTGAAGTACTGAGTTTTCATTTTTGTATGCAACTCCTAAATATGATTTCAAGCGCCTAACGGTGCCCATCACCCGCCGCAGATCACCTTTGCATCATAACCGATCGACTCTCGGCGGTCGGTGGGGCGTTGTTATGCGGCGTTCACGAAGTGTGCCGTTCGCAAAGCGTCTCCGACAGGAGAAGGTATCGCTCACTAGCTGCCGCTACCCCGATGCTAAAGTGTTTTCAGGATGCCAATCTGCTCGGTTCAGGCAATAAACAAAACACTCATCGTCGCCAAACCTTCGTGGTTCAACAAATTGGAAGCCAAGACGTTCATAGAAGCGGTGAGCGCGAGTATTGCTGGCAAGTGGATCGATGAGGACAGTCGTCACACGCGGGTCGGCAAAACATCGAGCTAGGGCAAGCTGCATCATTCTTGTGCCGTAGCCTTTGCCCAAATCTGTTTCTTCCCCAATCCAGATATCAATGGCACGAAGATCCGGTGCAACATCGCCCCAATAATGGCTTTCCTCTTTCTCTCCCATGCTCCCCTCTCCCTGCTCCCATGCTTATCCGAACCGTATTGGAGCATCACCTTTGAGTATCGATTTTTCTCAATCTAGATAAATATTGCTAGTTTCACGATGTTGATTCTCAAAGTAAAATTTAGTTTAAGTACTGTAGAGTTCACCAATGATTTCCTTTACCAAGTTTCTTAAGGAACGCCAGTTTTCTCAGGTAGTAGCGCTTTTGTTGCTATTACTACTGTTGGTTCTAGGAGCAATTCCTGGTTACCTAACAGCACACTGGAATTGGCAGGAACTACCACGAATCACTAATCTTAAGGAGTTGCAAAATTTACCTAAAAAAGGGTTGAGCCTTCCTGGTTGGCAAACTGTAGAACAGCGCCAACAACAGATAGGGGAACGCAAATGGTCTTACCAGCTCATTCAAAAACAAAGTGACCAAACCAAAGCAGTTCTGCTTTTGCTACCGCAAACAGGATCAAAAGACCAACCTGTGGTGGAGTGGACAGAAATAAACAGCTTTTGGCAGTGGCAGATAGCTCAGTATCGCTCTGCTGATTTTACTGTGAAACCACAAAGATCGGGGTCAAATGCTGAAACAAAGGTAGAAGCTAGGTTCTTTCGTGCCTCAACTGGGCAGCAAACCTTCGCTGTCTTACAATGGTATGCCTGGTCCAACGGTGGTCATTCATCACCTTTACGGTGGTTCGTAGTTGATCAAGTAGCACAGTGGCACAAAAAACGCGCTCCTTGGGTTGCTGTGAGTATTCTCATTCCTATGGAGCCATTGGGGCAAGTGGAAACAACTTGGAATCAAGCTAAGTCTATTGGTCAAACAGTGCAAGCTGCTTTGATGACAGGTCTTTTATAGACTCGTTCACTAAGGCGTTTGTATAAAAGAAAGTAAAATTCTGCGATCAAAAGGGTAATTTTTAGCATCGTCAATAAAGTAGAATTAAAGCTCTGTTGTTTCCGCACTTTATACTACTTAAGTAAGTTACATTAAGTAAGTTAAAGTGCTATTGTCCATAATTGCTGGTTGTCGTATGCGTGTATTCAACGCCCTCTCTTCTGTTGGTCTTTATGTAGGCGTTTTTTTGGTAACAATTGCCCAACCTGTTGTTGCTCAAAGACCAACACAGAAACAACCCTCAAAACAGACTCCCGCGCCTGTACCTCGTAGTGTAAAAGTACAACCCTCAAAACAGACTTCCGCGCCTGTACCTCGTAGTGTAAAAGCACAATCGCCACAACAACCTCTCGCACCTGTACCTGTTACTCCACAAGGACAATCGCCACAACAACCTCCTGCGCTTGTACCTGGTACTCCACAAGAACAATCGCCACGACAACCTCCCGCACCTCCACCTGGTAGTACTGACTTTGTAGCCCCAGGTTCCATAGATGGGACGTCACCCCAATTGAACCGCTACGTCTTAGGACCTGGAGATGCCATTAATGTTTTGACTCAGCGTCCTCCGGGTGCCTATCGCTTAGGACAAGGAGATGCCATTGCAGTCTCAGTTTTACGCTTCCCAGATTTAAGCTTTCAATCCCTAATTAATCCAGAAGGAAACATTGTCGTGCCGTTGCTAGGAACAGTGTCACTCAAAGGCTTGACTCTGGAAAAAGCACAAGAAAAAATTCGCTCAGGGTACAATCGTTTTGTCGTCGATCCTATTGTGACGTTGTCACTAGTAGGACAGCGTCCAGAGTTAAATTTTTCGGCTCAAATTAACCCAGAAGGTAACATATTCGTGCCGCAAGTAGGGACACTGTCCGTACAAGGCTTGACGTTAGATGAAGCGCAAGAAAAAATCCGCGTGGCTTTAAGTCGCGAATTAGTTGACCCAGTTGTGTCAGTATCACTCGTAGGACAGCGACCAGTTCAAGTCACAATCAGTGGGGAAGTTAATCGACCTGGAATTTATCCGATTGGGTCTGCAACACCTCGTGTAAGTGATGCGTTATTCTTAGCTGGTGGTTCTGCAATGATGGCAGATCTGCGGCAAGTACAAGTCCGTCGGAAACGGGTTGATGGTTCTGTGGTTTCACAAAATATTGACCTGTATACTCCGTTACAAAATGGAGGAGAAATACCTAACTTCCGCTTGCAGGATGGCGATGCGGTCATTGTGCCGCGTCGAGAACTCGCAAACGATGCTAGTTATGACCGCACCTTAGTGTCTCGCTCAACCTTAGCATCACCACAGATTAGAATTCGTGTGTTAAATTATGCTGGAGGGGGGATTGTCACTGTGCCGCTGCCTAACGGTAGTACTTTTATAGACGTATTGACAGGAATCAATACTGACAGTGCAAACCTCAGTGAAATAGCACTAGTTCGCTTTGACCCGGAAAGAGGTCGAGCCGTCAGGCAAACAATTAATGGTAAAAAGGTATTGGCAGGGGATGTATCTCAAAATGTGCCACTTCAAGATAACGATATTATCGTAGTGGGTCGAAACCTGATTGCTAAAATTACTAATATCCTCAGTACAATTACCCGTCCTTTCTTCGATGTTCGCAGCTTCCTGGAATTCTTTGATATATATGACAGATAAGTAGCCGTCATGAAGTGCGTACACTCAAGAGAGAAGAAAAATTTTCTCATCTCCCCAAGTCAGGGTGCTTTCTCAAGTCAGTGTCTGTAGGTTTTTTAGAAGAGAAGGTAAGGGAGAGACAAGGTAAAATTATGAACTTTCAATTATGAATCATAAAATTTTTCTTAGAATTCATAATGAATTAATTTATAATTTATAAGTCGTAAAAACCGAAACCTATAATAACTGTAGCCTCATTTATACCTAGTTTTTATTTGCTGCTGCTATGACTCCACCGATTGTTAAACGCTACCTCATTGCTTTCGATAAGTATAAGTGGATTGGACTAGCTAGTTTCGCCTTAGTTGTAGCGGGTTCAACGGTGGTGGCTTTGCAACCACAACAATCTAAATATGTAGCGAACGGCGCACTCACCTACAATCGTCCAACAGTGTCTTTTTCGACAACAGGTAGTGAAATTAATCAGCAAGGGCAGGAACTGAGCCGGGATATTTTGTTATCAGACCCAATCATTGATGGTGTGGCAGCGAAACTCAATGTTAAGCCAGCAAAGATAGGTGCAAATGTTGTCCTGACTATGCCTGAGAGAGAACCAAAGACAGGACAACTACTTTCCACACTCATAGAACTGAGATATCAGGATAGCGATAGCCAACGAGCTGAACAAACATTGCAGGAATTGATGCAAGCAATGATACAGTTGAGCGCGGAAATAAATACACGGCGATTAAAAGCAATTATTACCAAAGTTAACGAACGCATACCACAAGCAAAACAGGAATTGCAAGTCGCTGAACGGAAGCTAGAACTGTACGATCGCAAAGAGCGACCAGCAATATTGGCGGCTGAGAATGGAAGTTTGCTCAACGCCATTAATGGTAGCCAAGTACAGCAACGGCAAATTCAATTCACTGTTTCTGGAATTGATGCTCAAATTCGCAGTCTACAAGAAAAATTGGGCTTAAACGTCAACCAAGCTTATGTCTCTTCTGCTTTGAGCGCTGATCCGATTATTGCTAACTTACGAGCGCAAATTTACCAAATTGAATCGCAAATAGAAGTTTTTAGAAAAGACTTGCGTCCGGATCACCCAACAATGGTTCAGTTGCGGCGTCAGAAAGACGCTTATGAAACCTTATTGCGGCAACGAGGTGGTGAAGTTGTAGGCGGTGATCAAGAAACAGCACCGCTTCCCACGACTGTGGCAATTCGCTCTCGAAGCAACCTAGATCCAGCTAGACAACAACTGGCGAACCAGCTGGTGGCTTTGCAAACCCAACGTGAGACATTGCAACAGCAACAGACTGACTTAGTGCAAGAAGAAGGACGGTTGCGGCGAGAGTATTCTCTGATACCTAATAAGCAATTAGAGCGATCGCGTCTAGAACAGGAAGTTGGACTTAAAAGAGCCGTTTATGACCAAATGCAGGTAAAACTCACCGATGCAAAAACAGCAGAAGCTGAAACAGTCAGCAGTCTCGGTGTAGCAAGACCACCGGTAGCGCTTGCAGCGAGAAGACAGGGTCTGGGTGTGCCTGTGACCTTGGGCGTAGGCAGCTTACTAGGATTGTTGGTAGGTGGCGGAGTGATATTTTTACTTGGCTCATTGGAAGGAACCTTCAAAACCAAGGAAGATATCCGCGACACCCTCAAACAACGAGAAGTTCCTCTGCTGGGGGAATTGCCTATGATGCCAGTGGATGGGTTGCATCTTGGTGAAGTGCCAGTGGTTCTTTCTCCAGAGTCTTATTATCTGGAATTTTATGAAAGGTTTCGCAGTAATGTGCGCCGCATTGGTGGGAGAAACTTGAAGGTCGTCTTGATTACCAGTACCAGCAGTTATGAAGGGAAGACCGTAAGTGCTTATAACTTAGCAATAGCATCTGCTCGTGCTGGAAAACGAACCTTGATTGTGGAAACCGATTTGCGATCGCCCTCTCGCTCTTCTTCTTTGGGCGTGACTTCTGACCCCGATGCCACAGTTGAACCTTTGCGTTATTACGGCAGCTTGAGCGAATGTATTCGCTTAGTGCCAGATATCGAAAATTTATACATCCTGCCCAGCGCTGGTCCTGTGCGTCAATCAGCCGCAATTCTTGAATCTAGTGAAATGCGAAGGCTGATGGAGGATGTGCGCGAGCGTTTTGACTTGGTGATTTTAGACACAACTCCTTTAGGATTATCGAACGACGCTTTGTTAATTCAACCTTATAGCGATGGCATTGTCTTGGTGGCAAGACCAAATCACACACAGGAAAATATGCTGACTGAGGCGATCGACCAATTGATCGAATCTGACCTTGGGTTGTTAGGAGTTGTGATCAACGGTGCTGATGTCAGCCTTGCTCTGCCTGGATCAGTTCTTAGGTCAAACTATCCACCAGAAGAACAATCGCAAGCCGTTGCAAATGGAATCAGAAGATAGTTAATAGGGTGTGTGTTATCCCCCCTCAATCCCCTTGGCTACAAGGGAAGTGGCTAAGGTAAAAGCCTCTCTCCTCTTAGGAGAGAGGTTTGGAGAGAGGTAAAAGATATGGTTTATTTACCTAGAAAAAAGAAAAAATGACACATGTTTGCTAGTTGCTAGTTCCTACATACGACACCCGGTAAATCACACCGTTGGTATCATCTGTGAACAACAGCGAACCATCCGGTGCGATCGCAATACCCACTGGTCTGCCAAACTGTGTCAATTGTTCTTCGTTCAAAAATCCTGTGATGAAGTCCTCAAATTTTACTGGTTTGCCATTTTCGTATCGCACCCGCACAACTTTGTAACCTGAGGGAGGGTTGCGATTCCATGAACCGCGCATAGTCACAAAAGCATCGTTACGATATTCTTCAGGGAACTGGGATGCTGTATAAAATATCATTCCCAACGGCGCACTATGTGCCGTGTAAGTGAGTGCTGGCGGTTGTGTATTAGCACAGTATTCCTCCTTTGTCGTACCTGTGGGATTTGCTGGTAAGTACACATCCGGACGGCGATCGGCATAACAAAAGGGCCAGCCGTAGTTTCCGCCCTCAGCGATGAGATTCAATTCTTCTGGCGGTTGCTCATTACCACGCCAGTCAGAACCATGATCCATACCCCACAGTTCTCCAGTTTCCGGATGCCAACCAAAGCCGATGGTATTACGTAAGCCTGTGGCATAAATCGTGCGATTACTACCATCAGGTTGCGCCCGTAGCAGAGTCGCGCTTTCTGGGTTCGTCTCTCTACAGGCGTTACAAGTGCTACCCACTGTAATGTAAAGCAACCCATCAGGACCAAAAGCAAGGGTGCGGTTTGGGTGTTGTCCTGCATCTGGCAAGTCATTAATCAACACCTGCGGTTCGCCGATGACCCCCGGCGACTGCAAATCTGCAGCATAAAGTTGTCTGTCTGTGACAAAGTAAAGACGATTCTGATCAACCGTGATGCCATTGATGTATTTGTAACCTGACGCAACCGTTCGTATTTCGTCAGCACGCCCATCTTGATTAGAATCAAGCAGAGCCAACACATCACCTTGTTCGCGGCGGGTAAGATAGATCGTACCATCGGGAGCTACTGCTAACATCCGGGCATTACCCAAGTCTTTGGCAAATACATTGATGCGGAATCCCGCAGGTACCTGGAGTTGTTGCAGCAATGATTCGTCAAATTGCAGTTGTTGAGGCGTTACCAAATAGCCCTCAACTTGCTCTACCCTTGGTTCCTGCGCTTGTTGTGCATTGCCAGGAAGGGTTATGCTCAACAGTAAAGCACAACTGATGAGTAAGCTTCTTGCTTTCACGGCATCTTTACCTTAAATGTTGATAGGAGAAGACTGAGCTACTAAAGGCAAAAGTATGAAGTATAAAAATTTTTATCCTTCATCTAAAAATCTCCGGGAGTGTGGAAACCTTGTGTGTTTAAACCAAGGAGGAAACACGACACGGCTAATTTATTAGCTTTTTCCATTACCGCCTTGGGGTTACTCAATACCGTGTAGTATTGCAATCTACTTTCGTTCAGGCAATTATGAACTGATATCTTTCACCCCAACGGGAGAGCCAGTTCCCTGCGGAGGGAAACCCTCCTTCAGGACTGGACTCACCTGTACGCATAATGCTTTTGCTCCAATGAGCCTCGCTTTCGCGGTTAAGTTAGCTTTGACAATGTTATTGGTCGGCACTTCCAAAAGACACTAGCTTAACCCTCTAAACTTGTTTAATCTTTTGGTTCTAGAGCTTGGAACTAGCTACGCATTCCAAGGTAGGAACTTAAACACTTACCAATAACGTAGTACCCGAAGGTACTGAGTCTGGTCAACTAATCCTAAAGGTTTGAGGCTAGAGAGCCAATAGCCTTTAAGCAGGGGTGTTGACTTGGAATGAATTTTCGTGAAATAGTCTAGAACTATAAAGGTGATAACCGCATCTTTCTAATGGGGTAGCAATTGCTGCCTTCAGCTTGTCAAAACGCCTCTGTAGGATGAAAACCGCTATCATCTAAATTTTTTCTAGGTCAAGTTATAAATTTGCATTTTGAGTAGACAGCTGCTTGACCAAACATCTGATTTTCCTCACCTATAACATTCCAAAGGATACCGTCTTGAATTTCAAAGCGCTTACCAGTACTCGTGATACGGACTCCAGAAAAATTGCTAAAACCTTTGGTTGCCGTATCAGATAATAATCTATTACGCTCTTCCTGCACGACCTCTTGAGCTGTCTGACGAGAAGGCATTTGGGTAAATTTCTCCCAAGAAAGCTCCCATAGTTGCAACGCCCTACGATTGCCATAATTAAAGATTGGATCTGATTGCGTGCCATGAGAAACTAAAACAAACGGTGCATCAAACAGTGCCTGCGCTATTTCCTGTGGTGAACCGTTAGCATATAACAGAGAACGTCCCGTCCAATAGTAAAAACTTTGCATCAGGCGTTGGCTGTGGCGAATCACTCTCTCTTGCTGCCAAGGAAGTTGTATGTCACTGTCCATAGGTGTCAGCGTTTCTTATCGGCATCAGAACCTGTGCTATTTTACCGTTTCTTTATACAAGATTGTTCATTTTGCTGGTTTGGTTGGGAAAAATATGACTAGCGCTGCCAAATGATATCAAATATCAATCTTTCTTTAGTAAAAGTATAAGTAGATTTTCGTATCTGCTATATGTATCGGTTTAGTCTAATTTTAGGTATATACTTAATAACGGAAAAATACGCTGTTAAATGAACACAAATAAGACTGCGAGCATTACCAGCATTATTGAAAAGCGCCTACCTTTGGCTGAAAAAATAGCAGGTATAGAGGCGGAACTCAAATCTCTTGACTCAGCAATTCGTCATCTTCAAAAATATCGTTATCAGTTGCTTAGACAAGTTGATGACCCAAATGTGGCTGGGCTTTTGGGAGAAATTAATTTGGCAACATTACAATCTAGTATTAATACTGAATTGGAAGCGCTAGTGAAACTCAAAGAGCGCTTTTGCCGCAAGACACTCAATATTGGAGTCGTTGGAAGAGCAAAGCAAGGTAAGAGTCGGCTGCTACAAAGTTTAACAGGACTGACGGGTGCTGAAATTCCAGATGGAGAAAGGCATTATTGCACGGCGGCTCGTAGTATTATTTATAACAATCATAATGAAGAAACTTACGCTGAGGTTTGGTTTCACTCAGAGCAGTCATTCCTAAATGAAGTTATTAGTCCTTGTTATGAAAAACTTCGCTTAAGCGAAAAGCCGAAGACAATTGATGAGTTTGCCGCAAAACCTCTGCCTTTGTTGCCCAGTGACGATCCTAAATATCCTGAGCAGGGAGGGATGTATGAACAACTAGCACAGTATCACATACATTGGGATAAGTATCGCCACTTATTTCAGCAACCCTCACCTCGCCGCATTTCTAAAGATCAGATTCGGAAGTATGTGGCTCAGGAAAGTCCCTACGTTCAGCGTATATTTTTTAACCCTTCGGGGTTCTCGTACAAAGACGCTGCGCCTGGCTCGTCGCGGAGCGAAGAGCTTACGCTAACACCAAGTGTGCGCGTAGCGCTTACGCCGTCGCCTGGCTCGGTAAACCCATCATTAGCACCGCAGTTTCACTATCTGGCAGTACGGGAAGTGAAGATTGTTTGTAAATATCCTAACGCTGATGTTGGACAAATAGCCTTTGTCGATATGCCTGGTTTGGGTGATACAGGCATTTGCGAGCAACAGCATCTGATGAAAATTTTAGGGGAACAAGTTGATGTGATCTTGTTTGTGCGGATGCCAAAGTCAACTGGCGACTCTTGGACACATGTAGATGTACGCCTGTATGACACGGTACGTGCACTACAAGCTGATCTGCCAATCAACTTGTGGTCCTTCATGATACTCAACCGTACGGAAGTTGATTCACGCTTTCGCGACAACTCAAAAAGTTGCCAAGATTTGGCGAGCGACATTGCCAACAAAAATATCGATGTTGTTGAATGCGTAACAGCTAACTGCGCTAATACTCAAGAAGCTGACAAAGTTCTTGAGCGAGTTCTTGATTACTTGAAGGCAAACATCACTGATTTAGATTACAAATACGCTTCCTTGTGCCAACAGCGATTAATTTTACTCCAAAACCAAGTGAAAGCTGAGTTAGAGAAAGTCAGCAAGGCTATAGATTTAGCAACCCATGATGATATTCATAGGTTTGCATTGTTCGAGGTAAAATTCAAGGAGCTTTGGTGGACTTTGACAAATAGTTTGGAGAAACTGCTTAAGGATCTGAGGAAAAAGCGAGAAGCAGTTGATATGGACTTTAAAAAGCAAGTAGAAGTAGCTTTGCAGGCTTGTCGAAGTGATACAGGAATTCCGTCAATTCAAGAAATAGAACAGCGCTTTTGTGTTGAAAAGAGCTACGCCATTGTATACGAAAAGTACCTCAATCAAATCCGCGCCCATTTATCGAAACATCTGTTGTTAATAGATACGGGTTTGGAGCGATCGCTTGACAAAGTCAAATCGCAAGTGGCTTACGTACTGATGGAAAAGGGACATTTGGGAAAACTGACGCAAGCTAAAGGAACTCAATTTATTGCAGACATTGCTGCCCAGATACCCGATGAACTCGTACCAGGGATACCGAGTCAACTGAAGTATGGGTTCCAAACGCTCGCTGAGTTTAAGCTTTCTTACCGGGGATTATTACAGTACCGTATTCGCAAACATTTGGATGGACTCACTCCAAATGAGCCTGCAACCCTAAAGCTTTCCGGCTCGCCTTCTGCTGAACAAGTAGTACTTAATCTTAAGATAGCTTATGCAGAAACTATTGGTAAGTGCGAAAAAGCCTTGAAAGAGTTGCTGAGCGAACCTAGCCTAGCGATTTACGCAATTGTAGAAGAATTTATAGATTGCATACTTCGTACTCAAGATGTAGAGAGTGAATGGCGAATCTTTTTACAAGGCGTGCGGGAGCAAATTTGGCAGGAATTTCAACCGCTGCGCCATCACTCAAGGGACACAGGCATTGCTAATCGCACTCAACTCCAACGCGAGGTGCTTCACTCTGTCGAGCAAGCAACAGCCGCGAATCAGTCAGAGTTGATGCACTTTTTGCAGTGACAATTAGCGCTTTACGCTCTTATTCAGAAGGGTTGCCTTGCTGGGAGAAAAGCGCTTCCCAGTCAATCACAGACGGTCTTGGTCCCTGGTTTACTAAATCAAAAACTAACCCTTGACAAAAAGGGCTAGAAATGCATTCTACACAGGCGGCTGCCACATCAATCCGGCTAGTCTGACCGGAGAGTGTATCGTTTTTACCCAACACAACACCAAACTTCCCTCCTGTTTTTGCCTTTAACAAGGTATTGAGGTCGTATGAGGTATAGGGACCATCAATGAGACGTCCAGGACGGATGATGGTGTAGGGTAATCCGGAACTCATGACAGCTTCCTCACCTTTGAGTTTGGCATCAAGTACGCCAAATGCATTAAGGATACTAAAAGGAAGCTTATCCTTGCGAAGAACTCCGCTGGAAGACACAAAAACAAACCGCTTCAAGTTGCGAGGTGCTGCTGCTACTATATTGCTGACACCTTGTGCATCAACTTTTGCAGGAGTATTCTTTGCCTTTGCTTCACCATATTTGGGGTCAAGAAACACCTGAACCCATTCAATTAAGTTAGGAGTTTGGTCAAACTCCCACCTAGCAGAAGGAAAGGCGGTAGTTCCAGTGCAGCATATGATGTGGGTGACATCCTGCATCGCTGCTGGTAGTGTATTCGCGTCGCGTATGTCACCAATGGCAACTTCTACTCTGTCATTAAACATCTTTTGGGCTTTTGCGGCATTGCGTGTGAGGACACGAACTTTATAGCCCTTCTCTAACAGATTGCTGACCACAAGTTGCCCCACTCCACCTGTAGCACCAGCAACGAGTACTAAATCCTCAACTGACGTTCCTTGGGAAGTCATAACTGTGCATTAAATGGTTTACTGCTAGTGTACACAAAAGTTATTGCTTACAGCACCATGCGTAAATAGCGATGTCAGTAGCAATTATGATTTACTGAGTATTAGTGCAGATACCGTAAAAATCTGGAGGGTGCAGTGTCCAAGTTAGGTCGTGGTTGGGGTTGGCTCTCAGGAATTGCGATGGGTGGTGTGTATATTTGGAGTGCACATTGCGCTTGTGCTCAAATTACGCCGGATACTACTCTACCTAATAATTCTATCATCACAGGCTCTGGTAATACCATAAATATCACTGGCGGAACTCAAGCGGGTGGCAATTTGTTCCACAGCTTTCAACAGTTCTCTGTTCCCACTGGTAGCGAAGCTTTCTTTAACAATGGGGTTGATATTGCCAACATTATTAGCCGTGTCACAGGTGGGTTAGGATCTAATATTGATGGTTTCATCCGAGCTAACGGCACTGCTAACCTATTCCTAATAAATCCCAATGGCATTGTTTTTGGACCGAATGCACGGTTAAATATTGGAGGTTCGTTTATTGGTAGTACTGCGAGCAGTCTGAAGTTTGCTGATGGTACGGAATTTAGCGCAACCAATCCTGGTACCACTCCTCTATTAACGATCAGCGTTCCATTGGGGTTGCAATTTGGTTCAAATCCTAAAGAAATTCAGGTGAACGGACCAGGGCACGAATTTTCATATGAAAAAGATATCATCGAGTATAGTAATGGCTCTAAAAACAAAGAAGCCGCTCCCCGTCTTAACAGTAACGTTCCAGGATTAGAGGTGGGAAAAACCTTAGCACTGGTGGGAGGGAATGTGTCAATTTCGGGTGGCGTTCTCAAGTCACCAGCAGGACGTATTGAAATCGGCAGTGTTGGTAGCAATGGGACAGTAAGTCTTGTCCCGATAGAACAAGGTTGGAAGCTGGGTTATGAAGGCACAACCAGTTTTGCAGACATCGAGTTAAGAGAAAAATCGTTTCTGAGTGCTACAGGCGATCGCGGTGGTGCAATTGCAGTTACTGGTAGAAATATTAATTTCACTTCGGAATCAATAGTACGATCTGATACGCTGGGCGACAAAAATGGCCAACAAATCAGCATTGTTGGCGATGCCATCGTTGTCGATAGATCTAACATCGGCGCTAACAGCTTCAGTTTTGGCAATGGCGGACAAATAAAGCTGGAAGCCAACAACATTACGTTTAAGAATAATGGTGGCGGAGGAACTCAGGCAACAGCATCGGGAAGCGCAGGAGACGTTACCGTCATAGCTAAGAATTCTTTTGAGACCAGCAATCAAAGTGGCCTAGGCAGCAAAACCTTTGGTGCAGGTAATACCGGAGTGATAAACGTTGAAGCTAATTCTTTTGTTGTCAGCAATCAAAGTGGGCTAGGCAGCGAAACCTTTGGTGCAGGTAATGGCGGAGTTATAAACATTAAAGCTAATTCTTTTGTTGTTAGCAATCAAAGTGGGCTAGGCAGCACTACCTCTAATATAGGTAATGGCGGAGTCATAAACGTTGAAGCTAATTCTTTTGTTCTCAGCGATAAAAGTGGGCTAAACAGCACTACGGGGGAAAATAGCACAGGTAATGGTGGACAGATAAACATTAAAGCTAATTCTTTTGTTGTTAGGAATAACAGTGCGTTACAGAGCAAAACCTCTGGTACTGGTAATGGCGGAGTGATAAACATTGAAGGTAATTCTTCCCTGCAGCTTGAACAGGAATCTGGTATTAATGCGACTTCTACTAGTATAGGCAGTGTCGGCGAAATCAAGATCAAAGCTGGCGATTTGCTAATGCGCAATTCTGGTATTGGAAATGAATCTTCATTGGGAAGTAATGGTGGAAAAATCAAGATCGATGCAAATTCTTTTCAACTGCAATCTGCCGCTGTTACTAGCACTACGGGGAAAGATAGCACGGCTAATGGCGGAGAAATTAACATTAATGTCAGAGGCTCTTTTGTACTCAATAATCCAGATATCAATGTAAAAAGTTCCGGCACAGGTAATGCTGGAACTATCCAGATTACCGCTAATAATTTGCAGATTGAAGATGGGAATATTAAGACTGATACTGACAATGGTAAATCAGGAAACATCTTTATTAAGGCAGAAGACTCTTTTAACGTGAACCGCGCAGGTATAACTGCTAACAGTTCTGGTACAGGTGATGCTGGAACTATCACCATAAGTGCCAAAAATATGCAGATTTCAGATGGAGGGATCGGTAGCATTGCGTCTGCTTCGGGTAAATCAGGCAACATATTTATTAATGCCACAGACTCTTTTGGGGTTACCAAAGGAGCTATAAATGCTAACAGTTCTGGTACAGGTGATGCTGGAACTATCAGGATTGATGCCAACAATGTGCAGATTGATGGAGGTATCAATAGCAGTGCGTCTGCTTCGGGTAAATCAGGCAACATATTTATTAATGCCAGAGACTCTTTTCGGGTGACTAAATCAGGTATAACTGCTAAGAGTGAAGGTACAGGTGATGCTGGAACTATCAGCATCACTGCCAAGAATGTGCAGATTGAAAGTGCCAAGATTGATAGCGTGACACAGAGCACAGGTAAAGCTGGAGAAATCAACTTTAAAGTCACAGACTCTTTTGATATCAAGTCTGCAAGTATAAATACAAACACTAGTGGCGTGGCTGACGGTGGAAAAATCTACATTAGTGCAAAGAAATTGCAGATGCAAGATGCGAGTATTCGTAGCGATGCAAGCAATACAGGTAGGGGTGGAGATATTGAGCTACAGATAGGAAACTTACTTTTGTTGCGTCGTCAGAATACTGGAAGTTCTATCTCCACCACTGCAACTGGTAGTGGTAATGGTGGCAACATAAACATCAATATTCCCAATGGCTTTATTGTTACTGTCCCGAATGAAAACAGCGACATTACCGCTAATGCATCTACTGGCGGTGGTGGCAAAATCAAAATCACATCTTTAAGTAATTTTGGTATCCAACAGCGTAGTCGAGAAGACTTGAGCCGCCTGTTGGGAACCACCGATCCAAACCAATTGAAGCCTGAAAATTCACAAACAAACGATATCACGGCATTTTCCCAAACCAGCCCAACTTTAGAAGGTCAAGTAATTATCAATACACCAGATATTGACCCAAGCAAAGGATTTGTGGAACTACCCACGGTGTTAACAGATATGTCAAGCGTAATAAACACAAGCTGTACAGCTATTGCTGAAGCAGAAGGTAGTAAGTTTATTGTCACGGGACGTGGCGGTTTACCCCCCAGTCCTAACGAACCCCTCAGCACTGATGTCGTATGGTTAGATACTCGTCTATCAGCTATCACAACACAACAGCAAGCGAAACAGGAACCTGCGGAGTTACCACAGTCTAAACCTGAGGCTATAAAATTTGTCCCTGCTACCGGTTGGGTATTCAACGGCAAGGGTCAAGTAACCTTGATCTCCGATGCATCCAAAGCTCATGCTATGGCGACTCCTGCTGCTAGCTGCCCAAAACCCTGAAACAGCAGAACATTCACCTATGTCAAAAGCCCAGTCACGACGACCGGGCTTTTGATTACAACAGTGGGGTTATATCCCCTTCGGTTAGTTATAGAGTTTAGTTATAAATAAAATGCTCTAATAATCTCTACAACTAGGGGCTTGCCCATTCCAGAAAATTAAAATCTTTGTTTTTGCACACCAACTTAACGTTGGGCGGGAGTACGTAAAAACCTTATCTAGCTTTTGCATCGTATTATTTAGGTGGTTGTCTTAACAGAAACTAAGGCTCAACCAAGAAACTGAACTTAAAGACTAATGCACTGTGAAAACACGGTGAAAAGCGTGTAAATACAATCACAGCATGTGGGGAAACATTGCACTCTCAGAAATACTAGCCAATCTGTTTGCCTTCTTACCCGAATATTTAAATTACTCTAGGACTTTCCCATAATATAAATAGTGCGCTTGTCTGTAACGATAGTAACTTTTTGGGGAATCAAGAATGAGTCCAGCAGCACCAACTGAGGCAGATACTCCATCGCTCGTCACACAAGACTATAGAGACTTGTATCGACAGGGGAAACGGCTTGAAAAGCAAGGACGTTACGAAGAAGCGATCGCCTATTACAACAAAGCTATAGAAATTCGCCCTGATGAATACTGGCTGTGGTATGACCGAGGTAGCGTCCTGCGGGAATTGGGTCAATATGAGCAAGCGATCGCAAGCTTTGACCGAGCATTGGCACTTCGCCCTAATGATTACTGGGCGTGGTATAATCGCGGCAATATTTTCCTAGAAGAACTAGAGCAATTTGAGGAAGCGATCGCCAATTTTGACAAAGCCTTGGCAATTCGCCGCGATGATTATTGGGCTTGGTTTCGTCGCGGAGATGCTTTGAGACATTTGGAACGCTATGAAGAAGCAATTTCCGATTACGATGAGGCTTTATCAATTCGTCGTAACGATTATTGGGCGTGGTTTCGTCGGGGAGATGCCTTGAGACATTTGGGTCGCTATGAAGAAGCGCTCAAAAGTTATAACGAAGCCCAATATATCCGTTCAGATGAATTTTGGACTTACTACAAAATAGGAGATACTTTGAGATATTTAGAGCGCTATGATGAGGCGCTTGCAAGCTATCAAAGAGCAATTGAACTGAACTCAGACGATGAGTATGCTTGGTATAATAGCGCTTGTTGTGCAGCCCGATTAGGAAAAGAATCGCTAGCGATTGAAAGCCTTGAGACAGCGCTGAAAATTAACCCGAATTTTCACATATTTGTCAAGACTGACCCCGATTTGGACGTTATCCAGGATAATAGGCAACTTGAAGATTTGCTGTCCAGGATGGCTGAGTGGAACGCCTAGTGGTCTGTGTCATTAGTTTTGACACGTTGTTAAATTGCAGAAATTCCGTAGAGACGTTGCATGCAACGTCTCTACAAACCCTCACTATTAATGACATGAAGCACTAGATTCAGACAAAGGAAGTCTGTTGGGTTTACCGTATGAAAACCCAACAAGCTAAGCTAAGCTTACAGTTCTTTACCCCCGCTTTTTCCTTGTTATTCTGCATTCTGTGTTCTGGGTTCTGCGTTCTTAATATTTTTGAGCTTCAATCTGCTTGACTGCTGTCAGCGCTGAGTAACTGACACCAGCAGTCCCTTCGCCTGGATGGGTGGAGTCACCAACAAGCCACAGGTTGCTGATGGGTGTACGATTGGCAAAACCAAAAGGACCGAAAGTGGATATCCTTTGACCAATACCACCAACAATACCGCGATCGCGTGCTGTGTACCTTGCAAAAGTGCGGGGAGTGGCTGCTTCTACATGAACAATGGTTTCTGGTTTCAGGTAAAAGAACTTTGCCAGGTTGGAGATAGCTTCTTGTGTATACTGTTGCTTTAACCCCTCATAATCCTCAGTCAGCCACCACTGTTGTGCATCTACAAACGAAGAAGCAATAATTGTTGCTTTTCCATCTGGAGCGCGCCCATCTCCTGGATGACTCACAGAAACAAACAGAGAATTATTCTCGCCAATCGGACCATTGGCATCATACATAAATTGAAGATGAGGTGGACATCCAGAAGGAATAGCGCTTTCGTCTACGCCCAAATACACAACAAAAGCACCTGATGCCGGTGGTAGTTTTTCTACTCGTCGCTGATAACCATTGGGAACCTTATTCCCCAACAACTGCACCAAATTCTGTGCGGTAACATTGGCAACTACGTGGTCAGCACCTTCTGTCCAGACTTCGTCAGTTTTCTGATTGCGAATGACTACAGTGTTCGCTTTGCCCTTTTCGACTTTGATATGTTCCACCGTGTGGCGCATAAGCAACTTGCCACCATTTTTTTCTAGGGCTTCTACTAGGCGATCGCTCAGGACTTGCATACTACCTTGAAGATGATACAACCCCTGCGGCAGTTGCGACACACTCAACGCTGTTGCCGCATAAAGCAAAGCTGTTTCCTCTGCATCTACCTGAGAGTAGAGCTTGAGTTGCAAATCCAAAAATGTTTTTAAGCGGTGGTCGTTTGCCAACTTGTAGGCGCGCAATGCATCCCCAACTGTAAACAATGTGTAGGGTACAGTTTTGAATGTACTAGGACGCACTGCTTTGGTAAGCTGTAATAAATCCCACGGGTTACGTGGCGGTAGCACTGGGTCGCGTCCTTGAAATTCCCAACTGGCTTTAAACAAAGCTGCCATCAACTGCCAAAATGGTTCGCTAGCAGGAAACTGATTTTGTCGTTCCTCTTTCCATTTGTCTGGATCTCGCCAAACGTTAATGGGTGTGTCTTCACCAGGCAAATACACTGCACAAGCGGGATCACAAGGCGTTGCTTGCGGTAAGTCAATTTCCAATTCCGTGAAAATCCGGTGGTGAATTCCCCCTGGTTCCAACCCTGCTACCTGGGTGGCTCCTACATCAAAGGTAAACCCTTTACGTTTAAACGTAGAAGCGCACCCTCCTGGTACGAGGGCTTGATCCAGAACTAAGACACTGTAACCTCTATGTGCTAATAATGCCCCAGCAGTGAGTCCGCCTATTCCGGCACCGATAACTATGACGCGGGATTTGCTTTTGCCAATACGATAACCTGGCATTGATGTTTATGACATATTTCTTAATATTTATAATTATAATTTTATATTAAGTGATAAAAGTCGTAGATTTTGCTCAGACTCCTTGACTGATTAAAAAGTCACGAAGTTGGCTCCCTCCCTTCTAAGGAAAAGCATAGCTCTACCCGACACCAAGCAAGCTGACCAAGTTCGCAGACATTGGGGCAATTTGTCTGTTTTTGTGGTGTGAGACCTTTTTTCAGCAAACTCCTAGCTATGTACTGAGAAGTTCGGTACGAAATTCAGTGGTAGGTAAAATTAAAAAAGTATAGGCTCACCCCACAAGTACAAATGACCTCAACCCTGCTGAACTTTCCTCGTCTTAATGCCCCAAAGCTGCACCAGTTGCCTAATGGTTTGACCATAATAGCAGAGCAGATGCCAGTTGAAGCAGTTAACCTAAGCTTGTGGGTTAACGTTGGTTCCGCCGCCGAGTCAGATACGATTAACGGTATGGCTCACTTTCTAGAGCATATGATTTTCAAGGGAACTGAGCGACTAGCAAGCGGCGAGTTTGAACGTCAAATAGAAGAGCGGGGTGCTGTTACCAATGCTGCTACAAGTCAAGACTATACCCATTACTACATTACGACTGCTCCCAAGGATTTTGCAGACCTTGCCCCTCTGCAAATTGATGTTGTCCTGAACGCTAGCATACCTGACCCAGCTTTTGAACGCGAACGATTGGTAGTTTTGGAAGAAATTCGGCGTTCGGAAGATAATCCCCGTCGCCGCACTTTTGGGCGGGCGATGGAGACAGCTTTTGATGAGCTTCCTTATCGGCGTTCCGTTTTGGGACCAGAAACTGTTATTTCTCAACTGCAACCTCAGCAGATGCGAGATTTTCATGCAACTTGGTATCAACCGCGCGAAATCACTGCTGTGGCTGTAGGCAATTTACCCGTGGAAGAGTTGATTGAAATTGTTGCGGATGGATTTGAAAAAGTCGCTAAAAATCAGCACTCTCCACTCACTACTCACCACTTACTCGCTAACCCTGAACCTGCGTTTACAGAAATTGTCCGTAGAGAATTTATTGACGAAAGCCTCCAGCAAGCAAGACTCGTGATGGTTTGGCGAGTCCCTGGGTTAAAGCAATTAAAGAAGACTTATGCATTGGATATTTTAGCGGGAATTCTAGGACATGGACTGACATCAAGGCTGGTGCGGGATTTGCGGGAAGAACGAGGGCTGGTTTCCGGTATTTCTGTCAGTAATATCACGCAACAGTTGCAGGGAACTTTTTACATTGCAGCTTATTGTGCGGTGGAGAACTTGCCAGCTGTAGAGGCTGGTATTGTCCAACATATGCGCAATTTACAAACAGAGATGGTGACAGAAGCGGAAATTGCTCGCGTGCGGACGAAAGTGGCTAACAGATTTATTTTTGGCAATGAAACACCAAGCGATCGCGCTAATTTATACGGCTACTACCAATCAATGGTGGGAGATTTGGAACCAGCATTTAACTATCCAGCCCGCATTCAGGCACATGATGCAACTGACTTGATGCAAGCGGCACAAGAATTTCTTTCCCCAGATGCTTACGGTGTCGTTGTCCTCAAACCATTTTAAACTGGGGATGATGAGGAAATTATCCCCCTCATCTCCCTCATCTCCCTCATCTCCCTCATCTCCCTCATCCCCCTATTCCCTATTCCCATGATGTGGACTGAAATTGATGCCCATATTAGCCAAGCGAGGAGCGAAAAATTTCAATCGTCGCAACGGCGTTCAGTTGGTGGCGGATGTATCAATCAAGGTTATAGTATCTCTGATGGTCAGCACACCTACTTTGTTAAGTTTAACCAAGCGTCGCAAGTTGGTATGTTTGAGGCTGAGGCGCTGGGCTTACAGCAAATGTACAAAACAGCAACAATCCGCGTTCCCAAACCCATTTGTTGGGGTACTGCTGGTAATTCCAGCTATTTGGTGTTGGAGTGGCTGGAAATAGGTTCAGGTAATACCAAATCTTGGGAAGAAATGGGGCGAAAGTTAGCGGCGATGCACCGATGGAACCCCCCTCAGTCCCCCCTTGGTAAGGGGGGAAGTGAGGGGGATTTTGGCTGGGACATCAACAATACTATCGGTTCCACGCCTCAGATCAATACTTGGACAGCAGATTGGGCAGAGTTTTATGCCAAACATCGGCTGGGGTATCAATTCCAGTTAGCAAGGCGCAAGGGTGGTCATTTTCCTCAAGAAAAAGAGTTACTACAGGCAATTCCTGAACTTTTGGCGCACAAAGTGCAGCCCTCTTTGGTACATGGTGATTTGTGGGGAGGAAACGCTGGATGTACTGTTTCAGGAGAACCAGTGATTTTTGATCCAGCTACTTATTTTGGCGATCGCGAAGTTGATATCGCCATGACTGAACTGTTCGGTGGTTTTTCAGCAGCGTTTTATCGGGGTTATAACGAAGTTTGGCAGTTAGATGAAGGGTATGAGCAAAGAAAAACTCTATACAACCTGTATCACGTCTTGAATCATTTCAATTTATTCGGTGGCGGTTATCTGTCGCAAGCGAACCGGATGATTGCCCAGATTTTGGGATGATTTCGTGGAAAAATGCAGAGATACAAGGTAGAAACGCCTAATTTTGCGTTTCTATATTTTTTTGGCTTATCCGTTAAAATGCAATACCGTTGAGTTAAGGATTTTTTGTGAAAATTTCACACGTATAGAGACGTTCCATACAACGTCTCTACAGAATAAGTAGGCAACGGTGTGATGGATGCCCCTCAAACATGAATTACGAAACTGCGTATAAATTTTTGATAGACCAAACAGTCATAAACGAGGAAAACCCAGATGCCTTGTTAATGCGTCTACAGCAAGGAAAACCACCAGTACCTGGTCAGATAACCTCGATTTTGTTGGCATTGAAAGTAGTATTTGAAGGTCTAAAAGATGCTACTGTTGTAGACAAAGAATTAGCTTATGTTTTATACCAGTTAAGCATCAAAAGTCAACAGCTTTTTGCAGCGGGGCGCAGAGTAGGAGTTGAATGGCCACCGCTGTTAAAGGAAGATTTATTAAGAATAGCGATCGCAACTGAAAGTATCTTTTCTGGTAAATGGCAAAACTTACATTAACGATTTCGCAGTTCAACTTCCATCTCATCTAGCTTATTAGCTATAGTTCTCTGTAGGGTGGGCATTGCTCAGTGATATCTCAAATGTCCATTAGATAAGCTTTTATGGGCAATGCCCACCTGATGATTTGTAGGCAATGCCCACCTTACGATGTATGGTGTAATCATAGAAAAGGGATTTGCAATTAAAAAAATCTCCAATTTGTAGTCACCCAAACAATGGTGGGTTACGGCGCAATGCAAGTCCTGTATGTAAAACCTTAACTGTCGTGCGCCTAACCCACCCTACATATATGGATAATTTACTTTTTGGTACTCTCTAATTACTGTAAGATTAGCTATATAGCACTTTCTGTAACAGCCACTCATACCAATTTTCTAATCCAGTTCCAGTTAGTGCAGAAACCTGAAAAACTTGAATCTGGGGATTAACTTGCTGGGCGTACTCTATGCAACGCTGAACGTCAAATTGTACGTGAGGCAGCAAATCTATTTTCGTGAGAATCATCACTTGACTGGCGCGGAAGATATGGGGGTATTTTATCGGCTTATCTTCTCCTTCTGTAACCGAGAGAATCACGACTTTAAAAAGTTCTCCTAAATCAAATAAAGCCGGACAAACAAGATTGCCAACATTCTCAATCATCACTACTGAATTTAAAGGTGGATTCAGTTGTTCTAACCCTCGTTCCACCATCGCTGCATCCAGATGGCAACCTGTTCCTGTGTTAATTTGAACAACTTGACAACCGGTTTCTTGAATTTTTTTGGCATCGTTTGTGGTTTCTTGATCGCCTTCAATAACGTTAATAGGTAACTGATGCTTTAAATCATTGATGGTTCGAGTTAACAGAGTCGTTTTTCCTGCACCAGGAGAACTCATAAGATTTAATGCGAGGATATTTCGACCTTTAAACCATCCTCGATTTTGGGCGGCTATTAAGTTATTTTTTGCTAAGATATCATGCTCTAAAGAGAGAGTTGTATTATGTATCTTGGCATGAATTCGAAATGCTTCAGTGATAGGGTCGTGACTGTGGGAATGAGTTATGACAGTGCCATCTGGTAAAGTGTGAGTATGATGATGGTGCTGAGTATCACTTGAAGAATTCATGGTTGCTACTTCACCTGTCTCAGGATTGGTAATTTTGACTTCGGCATCATCAGAACAACCACAGGTTACACACATAGTTCCTCTATTTCTATTTCCTTAATTTTCAGTTCTTGCCCAGATATTAAGTCCAAATGCACGCTACCACATTGACAGCTTCCAAAAGGATTTTCTAAAGGAATTTCTGCACGGCATTGGCGGCATTTGGCTAATCCTGGAGTTTCCAAAATTTCTAAATTTGCCCCTTCTAAAACAGTACCTTGAGTACAAATATCAAAACAAAATCGCACTGCATCTGGCATAATGGCTGAAAGCTTACCAATTTCTAATAATACTCTTCTGACTTTTACACCATTTGCATATTCAGATACAATAGCCACAATATTTTGAGTAATTCCTAATTCGTGCATTGAATTTCAATAGCCAAAGGATATTTTTGCAATGTAACGTACCACAATATACCTTTTGCAAAAATAAAATTTAGGAAAATGAAACCACAGATGTAGACGCCAAAGGCGACTTTTTGGAGGGTACACAAATGAACACCGATAAATTATCTGTGTCCATCTGTGTCCATCTGTGGTTCTAAATATCCATTCATCATAATTTTTGCAAAAAATCGTAATTAACAAATTCTTGGTAACTGATCGCCAACAAGCATATCAACAATACGTTCAGTACCAAAAACAGTTTTTAACAAGACAACACCAGGAGGTGAGGAAATAACTTCACCGATAATACAAGCATTTTTTCCGGCTGGGTGAGATTTCATCGCTGATAAAACAGTGTCAGCATTTTCGCGTCCTACCACCACCACCAACTTACCTTCATTTGCCAAATACAATGGGTCTAAACCTAAAATTTCGCAAACACCATTGACTTCTTCACGCACTGGTATAGACTGTTCATCTAAACGAATTCCCACACCAGAACTGAGAGCAAATTCATTTAAGACTGTGGCTAAACCACCGCGTGTGGCATCCCGCATAGCATGAATATCGGGACAGGCATTGAGGATAGTTTCAACTAAACCATTCAACGGCTGACAGTCACTTTCAATATCAGTGTCTAATGCTAATTCCCCGCGGGCAATTAAAATTGCTGTGCCATGATTGCCCAATTCACCATTAATAATGACTGCATCTCCTGGTTGAATGTTGTGGGCAGAAACATTAACTCCTGTGGGAATGACACCAATACCAGAAGTATTAATAAACAATTTATCTGCTGCACCGCGATGAACAACTTTCGTGTCACCAGTGACAATTTGTACGCCAGCTTTTTTTGCGGCTGTTCGCATACTTTCGGCAACACGCCGCAAAGTTTCTACAGCAAACCCTTCTTCTAAAATGACACTACAGCTAAGGTATAACGGTTTGGCACCACTCATTGCTAAATCATTAACTGTACCATTGATGGCTAATTCTCCAATATCACCACCTGGGAAAAATAAAGGATCTACAACGTAAGAATCAGTGGTAAAAGCAAGCCTGTCTCCCTGTTTCATAAGACTCGCTAAATCAAAGCTGGCTTGGTCTTCTAATTGAGAGAGAGTAGGATTATCAAAATTCTTGACAAAGATATCATCAATTAAATCGCGCATTGCTTTGCCACCGCTACCATGCGCGAGGGTGATATGAGTATCTCGCATTTTACTTGGATGGCGGCGAACTTTTTCAACTTTTTGAAACAGGAAATGCTGTGCTGAGTTAGAGAAGGAATTCATCCTAAATTCTGTTTAAATATTTGACTTCGTAGGGTGGGCATTGCCCATAAAAGTCTGATCCACATTTGAAATATTAATAAGCAATGCCCACCCTACAGAAAACCTAAGCGAACATGATATCAGGCGTCTGGTTTGAGGCAGGCAAGATGCCTACTCCACAAAGTTTCTACACCCTAGACTTTACTCTAGGCAAAACATACTGACCCAATCCAGAACGGTTTCCGAGATTGACTCCTAAAAGCCTAAGGTAATTCCCCATCGCTAACTGGATTGGTTCCCATTTTTCTAGCGCCGCCACCACATCACCGCCAGATTCCTGTAACTCTTGTGCCAGTTCGATCGCATTCGTGACAGCTTTAAAAGTACCAGCAGCCGTATGAGGTCGAACTACAAATGCAGCATCGCCGATTAAACACACCCGCCCGAAAACCAGACGCGGCACTGATAAGTCGTAGATGGGTTGAATAAAGGGTTTTTCTGTCAGTTCAAATAGATACTGAAAGATTTCTGGTAGATATCCCTTTGCCGCCACTCTCATCTGTTGGATGACTGACTCTCGGACTTCTCCTTGAGGCAAGAAAAACTTCCGCACTCGTCCTTCGCGGTCACTCATCACTGTCTTCAACTCGTCACCATCTACGACATTTAAGTACCAAAGCCAGTTGATGCGACGTTTCCCTTCGTCTAATTCCCCATTTGGTCCAGGTACCAGATAGCATAGTGCCTGCATACCGGGTCCGTGAAACAAGGTAAATTGTTCGGCGAAAAATTTCGCAACGTCTGAGGAAAGAAGACTTTCGTCTATCAGTCCTCGCCATGCTACATACCCTGCATACTGCGGAACGGTATCCGGTAGCAGTTGTTGGCGTATGGTTGAATCAACACCGTCAGCCCCAATAAGTAGGTCACACTTTTCTTTCCGTCCGTCTTCAAAGCGGATTACTAGACAGTGGTCACTCTGCTCAACACCAATAACCTTACTTCCTTGATGGTAGTGTTGATCTGGGAAAACTTTCCGCAGTTGACGATACAACATATCCCAAGAAGTCATCAATTGAGGCGCTGATTCTTCCCAAATAATGCTGCCATCTCCAATAATGTACTGTCTCTTCCACGAAGTCACACCCAGGGCTTCTGCTGTCGTGATACCATGTTCTGCCAGAAACCGATTGATTTCCATTTGTAGGACAAGACCAGCACCTCGACTTTGCACAGTACTAGGCGTAAGATTTGCTTCATTGTAGGAACCACGCTCAAAAATTTCTACATCACAACCGATGCCGCGTAGGGCTAACCCTGCACATAAACCACCCATTGAACCTCCTGCAATTACGACGCGGAGGCGTTTTGAGTTGTGTTGTGTGATGCCGTGGTTGAGTTGCATGGAGATGATTCTGTTGTTGTCTGTGTCACAGTGTTAAAGTCTACAGGATTGACTTTAATACTGAAAGTGACAAAATAATTCGTAATGCCTACTTCGTAATTCGTAATTATGTTATGGTTTTCTCACCATATCTACCACTATTTCTTAGAGTGTGTTTATAAAGAAAATCTTAAGTAGGGTGTGTTACGGCTCGACAAATATTTTGGGTTGCCTACAATTATTTTGAGCCGTAACGCACCGCACGTTTGAAGGTGCGTAACGCTGCGCTTTTACACACCCTACATATTTAAAATTTATTTTATAAACACGCTCTTAGACATCATTTTCTTAGCAACATGAGAATAGCGACCATACTTGTAGTACGCTGCACAAGCACCTTCAGAAGAAACCATACAAGTTCCAATCGGTGTTTCTGGAGTGCAAGCTGTGCCAAAGACTTTGCATTGCCAAGGCTTCAAAACTCCTTTGAGGATTTCTCCACATTGACAAGCTTTATGGTCAGCAACTTTTAGATTAGGAATGGTAAATTTTACTTCTGCATCAAATTCAGCATATTCAGGACGCATTTTAAATGCAGAATTGGGAATTTCATCTAAACCTCGCCACTCAAAACTTTCTCGGACTTCAAAAACTTGATTCATGGCGGCGATCGCCACAGAATTTCCCGCTTCCTCTACCAATCGATTATATTGATTTTCTACTTCACAACGCTTTTCAACAATTTGTTGCAATAGCATCCAAACTGATTGGATAATATCCAAAGGTTCAAAACCAGAAATCACAATAGGTTTTTGATACTGTTGGGAAATAAACTGATAAGGTTCAGTACCAATCACCATGCTGACATGACCAGGACCGATAAATCCATCAAGTTGCAAATCCGGATTATCTAACAGTGCTTCTAGGGCGGGAATCACGAGAACGTGATTGCAAAACATACTGAAGTTATAAATTTTTTCAGATGCTGCTTGCAGGATAGTCAAAGCAGTACTAGGGGCGGTTGTTTCAAAGCCTAAGGCGAAAAAGACAACTTCTTTATCGGGGTTATCTTTAGCAATTTGCAGGCTATCTAAAGGAGAATAAACCATGCGAATATCTGCACCTTGTGCTTTGGCTTGCAACAAACTTGTTGTGGAACCGGGAACGCGCATGGCATCTCCAAATGTCGTGAAGATGACGTTAGGATTTTGGGAGATAGAGATAGCATCATCTAACCTTCCCTTTGGCATCACACAAACAGGACAACCAGGACCATGAATTAATTCAATTGCTTGAGGTAAAACATCTTCAATACCATATTTAAAAATAGAATGAGTATGACCGCCGCATACTTCCATGATTTTGATAGGCTTTTCTAGCTGTTGGCACAATTCTTGAATGGCACGAAGTAAAGCGTCAGCTTTTCTCGGTTCTCTGAATTCATCAACGTATTTCATATCTAGTTTTTATGAAAATTTTCGATTGACTTGTAATCAGCGCTGACTAGGAATCCATTGCTACGACTTCTGCTAATTCTTCCAAAATTTGCAAGGTTTCCATAGCTTCTTTTTCGTTAATTCTATTCATAGCAAATCCCACATGAATTAATGCCCAATCGCCAACGCAAGATTCAACAGGATGCTGTTCGTCAACAATGCAAGCAATATTAACTTGACGCTTGACACCACCAACGTTGACAACAGCTAATTTTTGTTTAACGTCGGTTATTTCTATGATTTGACCGGGAATTCCTAAACACATTTTGTATTTTCTGTTTTTTTATGAACCGCCAAGACGCAGAGGACGCAGAGCAAGGAAAAAAGAGAGAGTATTGCGTAAAGCATTTAGTGTTGCTATATTGTAATTTTTATAAAATTAACAAGTAACAATTAACTAACAAAAAGTATTAATTCATTAATTGTGCAGCGCCAATAACAGCTTGTCCTAGGGATAAACCCCCATCATTAGCTGGAACTACGCTGTGAGTGAGGACATTGATTTCCAATGCTTGTAAGCGTTTGGTAACTTGTTCTAACAGAATACAATTTTGAAAAACTCCTCCTGTTAGGACAACGTGATGAATGTCATTTTTCTGACGGAGATTATCAACCATTTCTACAATGGCATGAGCTAAGCTTGTGTGAAATTTAGCAGCAATCATTGCTTGAGGAGTATGCTGCTGTAAATCATTTAGCAAGGCTTGCCACATGGAACGTGAATCTATATGATAAATACTATCTGAAACAACAAAGTTAAAATAATAATTTAAATTTTCTTTATTATCTAAAATAGTGGTATCAGCTAAAGTTTCCATTTCAATTGCTGCTTGTCCTTCATAGCTACATTCTTCTCGGCAGATACCAATTGCAGCGGCTACAGCATCAAATAAACGTCCTACTGATGAAGATAGAGGAGAGTTAATTTCTTTTTCTATAAGCTGATTCAAAAGTTTCAGTGGCTTTTGTTCAAGAAATTCTACAATTTCTAAATTTCCGTATTTTTGTTTTAATTCGTCCCAAGGAAAGGCAGATATTAACTGGGCGTAAGTGTTACGCCAAGGTTCTTTCATTGCTTGTTTTCCACCAATCATTGCTATTGGCTTAAATGTCGCCAGCCTTGTAAACTGGCGATAATCTGCTAACAGAAATTCTCCGCCCCACAATGTTCCATCTTCGCCATAACCTAATCCATCTAATGCAATACCTAAAACAGGTGGTGAGTTAATATGTAAACCATTTTCTGCCATGCAAGCAGCAATATGGGCGTGATGATGTTGGATGTGGAGTTGGGGCACGGCACTGCCGTGCCCGTACTGATTGGAAACTGCGAGTTCTTCACCAAGTTTGGTAGATAGATATTCAGGGTGTAAATCAACAGCAATGGCTTCTGGTTGATGCTCAAGTATATTTAAGTACAGATTGAGCGTATCCTGATAAGATTGGAAAGTTACTGGATTTTCTAAATCTCCCTGATGTTGAGATAAAATTGCTTTTCCATCTCGCAATAAACAAAAAGTATTCTTTAGCTGGCTGCCCATTGCTAAAATTTGAGGAACGCTTTCAAAACCTGGTGGTAAATTGATAGACGCTGGTGCGTATCCTCTAGCACGACGGATGGTTAGCACTTTATCATCAACAACCCGTACCACCGAATCATCTACTCGGTTAACAATGTCGCGATTATGTAGGAGAAAATAATCAGCAATCTTTCCTAACTTCTCACGCGCTTCGACATTATCAATAGATTGCGGTTCATCAGAAAGATTGCCACTTGTCAGAACAATGGGGCGATTCATCCGCCTCAAAATGAGGTGGTGTAAGGGAGTATTAGGTAGCATAAAACCCAAGGTGTTTTGCCCGGGCGCGATTGAGGGCGCTAGGCGGGGGGTTTTGGATTTTGAATTTTGGGTTTTGAATTGTATTCTCCCACTTCCCCTTTCGTCGTCGTCTCCCCCTTTTGCCTGAATTAACACAATAGGTGCAGCGGGACTTTCGAGTAATTCTCTTTCTTTGGCGTTGGGAGTGCAGTACTCTTCAATAATTGCCATGTCTCGCGCCATTAAAGCAAAAGGCTTTTGATTGCGCTGTTTACGCTGGCGCAGTTTTTGCACAGCGTTTTCCTGCGTGGCGTCGCAAGCGAGATGAAATCCACCTAGCCCTTTTATGGCAACAATCTCGCCTTTTTGTAACAGGGTACAAACGGCATCAACATCGTCAAGCATAGAAAACATATGAGGTGTAATTGGTTTACTATCGGAACGTTCTAACCAAGCTTTAGGACCGCAAACCTGACACGCTACCGGTTGGGCATGAAACCGACGGTTTTCAACATCCTTGTATTCCCGACGACACTCTGCACACATGGCAAAACTAGCCATACTTGTGTTAAGGCGATCGTAAGGTATGGCGCGAATGATGCTTAGTCGGGGACCGCAATGAGTACAGTTCGTGAAGGGATAACGATACCAGCGGCTGAAGGGGTCAAAGATTTCCGCTTTACATTTTTCACAAGTGGCAGCATCGGGAGGAATTTCTGTTGTCACCACGCTGCTGACACTCTGAGAAATGACAAAATCATGGAAAATTGATTTGCCTTCATAACGCTTGCGCGTTACTTCATCAATTCTCGCCAGTGGCGGACATTCTTTCTGTAATTTTTGAACAAATTCTTCTATAGATTCTTCACGACCAGATGCCCGAATTAAGACACCTTGACCGTCATTACAAACTTCGCCTTGCAATCCGTATGCTTTTGCAAGTCTATATACAGTGGGACGGAATCCCACTCCTTGAACAGTACCGCGAACCCTGATTTCTTCAGTAGACATAAGATTTTAATGAATCACGTAGATGCAAAGAAGACAAAGAACTCAGAACTCAGAATGCAGAATACAGAATGACTCCAGAAATAAATTAGCTAAGTAAACAGACATAATTAAACGTAGGATGTGTTAGGCGCAGCCGCAGGGCATCAATCCTTTGAACAGCATGGGTTACGCTATTGCTAACCCATCCTACTACTCGCTACTCAGTCACACAGAACCTTTTCTTATGTGTTCCTACTGTGGGATTCTGAGTTATTAGTTATCTTCCAAAGTAAAATTCGGTTATTTCCAGAGTCAGCTATGACCGCAGTATTTCCACATACTTTTATTCCATAAGACCAATTCAAACTATCTCGTTTTGGAAGTCCAAAATCGCGATTTTCGCTTTTACTTTGAAAGCCAATTTGTCCAACAAGCGCATGACTTTCAGCACCTTGTAAAGACAGAATTGATTGTGGCTTTCTCCAGCCTAAAACCCTTGAATTAGCGGTATCGGCAACGAACAGCCACTCACCAGCAGCAGCTACCCCGTAAGGCATACTCAAACTCTTGGCACTAGGGAAATAAACTCCTTGATTGATTTCAACTGAATCAAAAGTTTTTTGTCCTAAAACCACCGCACAAGAAGCATTATTTTCTGTTGGTATGCCCTGCCAAATCATCACGCGGTTATTCCCTGCATCCGTGACAACTAAATTTTCTCCCCAAACCGTAATGTCATGGCACCAACGCATACTAGATGCTGAGGGAGTACCGCCGCCATTTTCATCGCGGGAGATCATATCTGGTTGTCCCAAGACTAAATCGGCAGGTTGACCATTTTCTTCTGGTAATTGATGCCAAATTAATACTCGGCGATTTCCTGTATCAGCAACAAATAGCTTTCCTTGATGATAGAAAACTCCATAACACCAGTTCAAAGTGTTGGCTGCTGCTTTTTGGGTTCCTCGGTTGGGTTCATTCTCCGTAAAATGGGATTGACCTAATACTAAATCGGCTGGAACATTGTTGTCTTCTGGCAGTTTTTTCCAAATTAAAACGCGATGATTCCAAGCGTCTGCGACTGCTAAACCTTCACCACAAGCACAAATTCCAGTTGGTACACTAAGTGTTGCCCTTCCAGGGTTGCCTTTAGCATTTTGTCCTTCATGATTAAAGTCAGGTTGTCCAATCACCCAATCAGCAGGTTGACTATCTTGAGTGGGTAAATTCTGCCATCCTAATAAACGATGATGTCCTGTATCTGATACCCACAATGGTCCATTTTCTGATATCAAGCAGGCACCGCGAGGACCAAACATTTCTCTGCTGCTAGGTGCAACAGGCATGACTAATTGACCTTCAAGAGTCTTTCCTAAAATGACTTCTGCACCTTGAGGAAAAAGAGGTAAAAGTTGGGGAACTTTTGCCGCTTCTGTTTCATCTATTGGTGTAAGAGTCATTTCAGTTCCTGTGTCCATCGGTAGATTTGGGATTATGCGGCTTTTTTACCCTCAAATAAATTTGGGCAAAAATCTCAAATAAGTGGAAAATAATGGAAATCTCTTTGATAGTTAATCGTCTGTAATCTGTAAAAACAGGTTTTAGCTTTCAGTTTGAAGTTTTTCAAGACTAATAAAGCTAAAAAATTACTTCAACTTGATATCTTTATGTAGAAATGGCATAAGTATACCAGTCAAAAAGCTTGAGATGACAACTGGTATCCAAAGGCTAACTCTAGTTTGTGCAAGTAAAAACAATAGTAACGCACTGAAGCCAATACCAATTGCAGTTTGCTTGACAAATTGCATGGGATCGCGCAGTAGCTTTCCCCTAAAAAATAACCTAGCGCTAAACCATCCTATCTCTAACATGATTCCTCCTAAAAGTTTCTCAAGGCATTCAGCACTATGAGTCCTAAGATAATTCCAGGAATGACGCCCGCCGGACCAAAAAATCCGCCTAGCAGTGCCGCTAACTGATAGCCTAAATCTTTCCCGGCTAAAATCATCCCGCCAATAGCACCGCCTACTATAGATAAAGCTGTTGCTACTAAAAACCACACAAATCCTGTCATGAGATTCAAATCCCCAGCCGTTAAGCTTGTGAGGAAATCTCTCAAAGTTTGATTTGTCAGAATATCTGTCATTCTCATCTCCTGAATGGAAATTGTTAGTTGTTGGTTGTAGAGACACGCCCTAGCGCGTCTCTACACAATAAGCACCACTAACTATTGTCTATTTCTGTCTCAAGTTCTTGCAGCATCTGTAGTACAACTTCCGCTTGTTCTATTTGTCCATGTTGAGTGAAAATTTCCCAAGCTTCTTGATAATAGGTACGCGCTTGCCGCATATTTTTCAGATTCCCGGCTTCTGGTTTTTCCGGGTTATCTGGTAAATTGAATAAGGCGTTGGCTTTATTAGAAATAGTGTTGGCGTATTCCAAAGGTGTGTCTTTGGCATCACGCACTTTTAATGCTTCGTCATAAGCAGCGATCGCCCGCAAAATATTCTCCAAAGGATGCGAACTCGGTAGATATTGCAAAGCGTTACCCAAGTTATTTTGCAACATCGCATATTCCCTTGGATGGTTTATTAACCGAATATGCTTCAGTGCCTCCTCAAATGTCTGCACTGCTAACCCTTGACGCAACGATTCTTTTTCTGATGTCAGGGGCATGGAAAGGTAAGCAATTGCAATATTATTGTGTAAAATTGCATATTCCTGCGGGTACTTCTGCCAGGTAAACACCTGCAAAGCTTTCTGATAAGCTTGGATGCTATCGGTCATCCGCGCTAAATTGAATGGTACAAGCGATTGCAATACTAACCCTAAATTCATTTGGGCTTCCGCCACTTCCTCTTGCGGGGCAAACTCCAGCAAAATAGGTAGGGCTTCTTCTAATCGTTGTTTCGCTTCTAACAACAGTTGTTCCCCAACATCAGGAATTGCCTTTAGGGCAGTTGCCATTCCTGCCTTTGCCCTAGCTTTCCACAGCAGATTATCCTCAGCGCACAAATCATGTGCCTGATGACACAGCGAAACTGCATTCCATAAATCTTGGGCAGTTTTTGGCTTTTTTTGAAAGCCCTGCGCCATTTCAATCAGCATCTCAATTTTTTCTTGTGTCGTTGCTGAAGACGAAGCAATGACAGCCATTGCCGCCTTCACTGCTGAATCTGTCATGCTGGGAGTCATTACTACCTTCCTAAAGCAGGTTGGAGAAAATCAAATATGCAGGCAAAAATAGATTGTTCCTAAGGGGAGAACACAGAACGCAGAACGCAGGAGAAATTCTTAATTCACCAGTTCTGACTACTTTCCTTGTCAATACATGACTTTTGCAAAAAGTCTATTGAGTCTTTCAAGCCCGCACACCGTTAAGAAGCAACGAACATGGCGTCTTTGTTACTTTTCACTTCTGAATAGGAAAACCTCGCTTCCATTCCTCTCTCCTACAAGGAGAGAGGCTTTTACCTTACCCCCTTCCCTAGTAGGGAAGGGGGCTAGGGGGTTAGGTTTTTCGTGGATTTTTCCACATGGCATGAAAAGTGAGGACCTCTTTGGGCTGTCCCAACCAAACTTGTTTACACAGATGATGAGTCAACTGCGGTTAATCGCCTCTTTGCAAAATTAGGCGCTTGAGTTCCCTTTGAGTGAGAGGCTTATGGATCAAAGGAGGTACAGCGATTTTAAGCGCTTAGTATTTTTGCCAGAAGTCTGATGAATACTCCTTGAATTTATTCAGTCTATTTTCTTTTAATATAAAACATTTCGTTTAAAAGAAATAGATGTTTTTGTAAACTTTCATCTAAAACATATTCATAAAACTACATTTGTATTTTTTTTCTCTTTCAAAAGTTATTTTCTAAAAAAATGATTTACTAGAAGTTTAAATTGAAAAATTGTTTACGAGGGATATTTTTTATTTTTTATTAACGCCATATTGTTAATATATTAACTCTAATTTTTCTATAAAAATGTTACTGAATAACTGTTTCGGCAAAAAATGAATATATTCAAATTCAAACAAGATAAATTTTTATGTAAGAAATAAACAATTGAATCAAAAAATACATGATATTAGAAATAAAGGGAAAAAAACAGGTGAGAGGCTACAAACAACGCCACCTGAATCATGCAGGGTAAACAATAGAAATAAAGATAGCTGATGACGAACTTACTATGGCTGCAAGGTGGTGCATGTTCAGGCAACACCATGTCATTTCTTAACGCTGAAGAACCCACAGTTTGTGATTTGGTCACTGACTTTGGCATTAACGTCCTTTGGCATCCATCCCTAGGATTGGAACTAGGTGCAAACTTGCAGACGATGCTGTGGGAATGTCTTATGGGCAAAATACCCTTGGATATCCTGGTATTTGAAGGCAGCGTGATCAACGCGCCCAATGGCACTGGAGAATGGAACCGTTTTGCCGATCGCCCAATGAAAGACTGGTTAAACGACTTATCGCAAGTTGCCAACTATGTCGTCGCCGTGGGAGACTGTGCCACCTGGGGAGGAATTCCCGCAATGGCACCCAACCCTAGCGAATCCGAGGGATTGCAATTTCTCAAACGCAAAGAAGGGGGCTTTTTAGGGAAAGAATTCCGGTCAAAATCTGGATTACCCGTGATCAACATTCCTGGATGTCCTTCGCACCCGGACTGGATTAGCCAAATATTAGTGGCGATCGCCACAGGTCGAATTGGCGATATTGTTCTTGATGAACTGCATCGTCCACAAACCTTCTTCAACACCTATACCCAAACAGGTTGCACCCGTAACATCCACTTTGCCTACAAAGCATCAACCACCGATTTTGGTCAGCGTAAAGGATGCTTGTTCTACGACTTAGGTTGTCGTGGACCAATGACTCGTTCTTCCTGCAACCGCATTTTGTGGAACCGCGTTTCCTCCAAAACCCGCGCCGGGATGCCCTGTTTAGGTTGCACCGAACCCGAATTTCCCTTCTACGACCTCAAACCAGGAACCGTATTTAAGACACAGACCGTGATGGGAGTTCCCAAAGACTTGCCCGCAGGAGTAAACAAAAAAGACTATGCCCTACTCTCCATCGTGGCAAAAGACACAATGCCCGAGTGGGCAGAAGACGACTTTTTCACAGTTTAGTTAGTGGTTATGGCGGTTTCCATTTTGGTGCAGTACGATTTTCACCCCACCCCTTACCCCTCCCCGCAAGCGAGGAGGGGAAAATACTTCCCCCTCTCTGCTTAGCGGAGAGGGGGTTGGGGGGTAAGGTTCCGGCTGTATAAGAACCAAGTAACAACCACTATAAATTTCACCTTAGTTAGTGGTTATGGCGGTTTCCATTTTGGTGCAGTACGATTTTCACCCCACCCCTTACCCCTCCCCGCAAGCGAGGAGGGGAAAATACTTCCCCCTCTCTGCTTAGCGGAGAGGGGGTTGGGGGGTGAGGTTCCGGCTGTATGAGAACCAAGTAACAACCACTATAAATTTCACCAAAGGACGAATGATACAGGACAAAGGACAAATGGGAATCCAAACATTAGACATATCACCCCTAGGGAGAGTCGAGGGCGATTTAGATGTCCGAGTGGAAATAGAAGATGGACAAGTCGTAAACGCTTGGACACATGCCGAACTCTTCCGAGGATTTGAAGTTATCCTGCGCGGTAAAGACCCCCAAGCAGGATTAATTGTCACACCTCGCGTCTGCGGTATTTGCGGTGCTTCTCATCTCACCAGTGCAGCTTGGGCGTTAGATACCGCTTGGGGAACAGAAGTTCCGCGCAATGCGATTTTGGCTAGAAACTTAGGTCAAATTGTCGAGTCAATTCAAAGCATACCCCGCTACTTTTACGGTTTATATGCCATTGATTTGACCAATAAAAAGTATCGGTACAGCCCTTTTTACCAAGAAGCATGCAGACGCTTTGCTGCCTTTACTGGCAAATCTTACGAACTTGGCATCACAATTTCTGCCAAACCAGTAGAAATTTACGCCTTATTTGGCGGTCAATGGCCCCATTCTAGCTACATGGTTCCTGGTGGCGTGATGTGCGCCCCGACTTTAACAGATGTAACTCGCGCTTGGTCGATTCTGGAATACTTCCGCACCAATTGGTTAGAACCCGTGTGGTTGGGTTGTTCTTTAGAACGCTACGAAGAAATCAAAACTTATGAAGACTTTATGGTATGGTTGGACGAAAACCCAAGCCATGCCAATTCTGATTTAGGTTTTTATTGGCGCATGGGTTTAGATATTGGTTTGGATAAATATGGTGCTGGTGTAGGTAAATATGTCAGTTGGGGATATTTACCTCATGAAGCAAAATACCAAAAGCCGACAATTGAAGGGCGCAATTCTGCCTTGATTATGAAGAGTGGAGTCTACGACAGTTTCACCGACACTCATACTCTCATGGATCAAACTTTCGTCCGCGAAAACACCACTCACTCCTGGTATGAGGAACTGACATCAGACATTCACCCGTACGATCGCACAACAAAACCAAGCAAAGATAATATCAAAGACTTCACAGGGCGATACTCTTGGTCAACAGCAGTGCGTCACAAAGAACTCGGACGCTTGGAAGCAGGACCACTCGCACGTCAGTTAGTGGCGGGTGGTAAACATGGAGAATCTTGGCAGCACTTCGACGGCTTTATTCTGGATGCTTTCAGGCAAATGGGTGGGGCAAGTATCCATCTGCGACAATTAGCACGAGTTCACGAAATTGTCAAGTTGTATCGCCAAGCCGAACGCTGCTTACGCGAGTTCCACCTGAATGACCCTTGGTATATCAAACCCAAAGAAAAAGATGGACGCGGTTGGGGTGCAACAGAAGCAGCGCGGGGTTCCCTGTGTCACTGGTTGGAGATTGAAGGTGGTAAAATTAAAAATTACCAGATTATGGCTCCCAGCACCTGGAATATTGGACCGCGTGACGCTGAAGGAATACGTGGACCCATTGAGGAAGCTTTAGTTGGGACACCTATTTACGACTCAACTGATCCAGTGGAAGTGGGTCATGTAGCGCGATCGTTTGACTCTTGTTTGGTTTGCACCGTTCACGCCCATGATGCAAAGACGGGTGAGGAATTAGCGCGTTTTCGTACTGCGTAGGGTGCGAAGCGCGAGAGTACAGCACCAGCTGATTTGTCAACCACGGTACAGCGTAGGTGCATTTTTGCCTTGTTCCCAGTCTCTGGCTGGGAATACCATTGGGAGGCTCTGCCTCCCTTACTTGCGGCAGAGCCGCTTAAACCGCATTTCCAGGTAGAACCTGGAAACGAGATTTTAGAAGAGTTTCAGCTTAAGTTGACACCAATGGCATCTAGTCCCCCCAGTTTATAGGACGGGCTAGAAGCCCATCCCACAAAAAAAAGTTGGATATTTTTAATTTGGAAGTCCCTTAACGCACCACCTCATCAAATTTGCCTCAACCGACAGGTACAGCGTAGGGTGCGAAGCGCAAGAGTACCGCACCACCGAATCATATTTGCCTCAACGCACAGATAAAATCTTCAGATACTCAGTAGCCACCCAACCCTCAGAAGAAACCCATTGGTTAGATTTAACCTTAATCCAACGAAAGTTGTCATTATCTTTGCCTTCACCGTACACGGTGACTCTTGACCCATTGGGAATCTTACCAAGTTCACGAGCACTCGTGTCCGGTTGTTCCCGAACATTCAAACCACTTGTAGCATTGATGACGATGACTTCTGCAACAGACCCACTAGATGTTTCAGGCTGGATACTTACATGGTTTTTAAAGACATACCAAGTGTCGTACTGAGGACATCCAGCATTTCCGACTTTATCAAACAGAGTGACTCTGTAGTGGTCTGTGTCTGCGTCTGCTCTATCCCTAACTCTAAATGTCTTCCCACTGCTAACATTATACTTCTCACAAAGTCCAAGCTGACTTGAGTCCTTGAGACTCTGTTTGAAATTCGTTCCACTTGAGAATGTGACTTTTAATATGTATGCCATTGACGGATCTCCTTGTTGGATTTTCAACACTTATTAGATGGTAATGTATGTTGAAGAACACGCACACTGAGACTATTAAGAGCGTTTCAGTGTTTGATGTCAATTTAGTTGGTAACAAGCGCGCCCCGTTAAGCAGATTGCTAATCTTACCTTTGCCATCTCCTGTCAGCCGGAGACTTTTCCTGACAATACCCGCGCTGAGGATAGGGCAACCCGAAATCCGCAGATGGCATCCTTGTCGAACAGCCGAAACTTGTCACGATAGCCAGCACGGTAGAGTTTGGGCATGAACCCACGAAAATAAATTAGGGGTTACGCACTTTACAAATCAACTATTGTGTGCAGTCGCTCTAGTGCCAACTTCCGTGCGGTTCTGCAATAGTCAGAGCGAGCAAGAATTTCCCATTTCTATCTCACTCATGCATAAGTTGATTTTTCTTGCACTTAATTAAAGAAGGAAGGGCAGCAAACAAGTCTTATTCACATAATCATATTTTTGGCCTAAGTCCTAGTGTGCGAGGAGATGAGGCGTTTATTAAATGAGTAACACCCATGTCAAAACCATTTTAATTCTGGCAGCAAATCCGACAAGTACCTCAAGGCTGCGACTTGATGAAGAGGTACGGGAAATTGATGAAGGATTACGACGCGCTAACAAACGAGAGGAATTCAAGTTAGAGCAAAAATGGGCAGTGCGTCAGCGTGACTTCTACCGCGCCATGTTAGATTGTCAACCGCAAATTGTTCACTTCTGCGGACATGGTGCTGGGCAAGATGGTATTGTTTTAAACGATGAGATGGGACAGCCTGCATTAATCTCCGCAGATGCACTGGGGAGTATGTTTAAGCTGTTTGCTACCAAAGGAGTTGAATGTGTCCTTTTAAACGCTTGTTACTCACTCGTGCAAGCAGAAGCAATTAGCCAACACGTAAACTATGTGATTGGCATGAATTCGACAGTAGGGGATAAAGCAGCTGTTGCTTTTGCAGTGGCGTTTTATGATGCGATCGCCGCAGGGGAAGAGGTGGAGTTTGCTTATGAGCTTGGCTGCTCTCAAATGATTGGTTTTTTGGAACAGCAAACTCCGGTACTGAGAAAAAAACAGTTAATTATCCCCATAGCACCCCAAACAGAAGTTATTCCTCCCAACCCGTACCAAGGATTGTCTGCATTTGGGGAAGAGGATGCAGCATTCTTTTTTGGACGAGAGACGTTTGTGAATGGCTTAGTGCAAGCAACTCACCAAGAGCCTTTGGTAGCAGTGATTGGTCCTTCTGGTAGCGGCAAATCTTCGGTGGTATTTGCAGGACTGATTCCACAGTTGCGAGGTGAAGGAAATTGGCTGATTGAATCTTTCCGTCCTAGTCATCAGCCATTTTATCAGCTTGCTTCGGCATTGGTGCGTCAATTAGAACCAGAAATTGGTGAAACTGAAAAATTGCGATCAGCGGTTGGACTAGCAGCAGATATACAGCAGGGTAAAGTGACCTTGCAGCAGGTAGTGTCTTGCATTATAGAACGTAACCCAGATAAACGTCTTCTGCTGGTTGCCGATCAATTTGAGGAGCTCTACACTCTTTGCCAGAAGGAAGAACAGGAAAGCTTTGCTGACATATTGCTAGAAGCTATCCATCAGAAACTTTTCACACTGGTATTAACTTTACGGGCTGACTTTTTGGACGATATGCTTTCCCATCGCCCATTTCGGGATGTATTGCAACAGTTTACACCTCAGTTCCTGAGTTCCATGAGGCGAGAGGAGCTACAAGCGGCAATTGAGCTACCTGCCAAAAAGCTGGAAGTACAGTTAGATTCTCATTTAACAGAACGCATTCTCGATGATGTGGGGCAAGAGCCTGGTAATTTGCCATTGTTAGAATTTGCACTGACGCGACTGTGGGAGAAGCAGCAAAACCGGGTCTTAACTCACCAAGCCTACGATGAAATTGGCGGTGTCAAAAAAGCTATAGCTAATCATGCGGAGCAAATTTATCAAAAACTCAGTGAGAATCTACAACAACAAGCACAGCGAATTTTTTTACAATTAGTGCATCCAGGAGAGGGAACGGAAGATACTCGCCGCATCGCTACCCGTGCAGAAGTTGGGGAAAATAACTGGGAATTAGTGATTTATTTAGCAGGATATCAAGCCCGGTTGGTAGTGACCAGACGTAATGAACTGGATGATACTGTAGAGGTGGTGCATGAAGCACTAATTCGGGAATGGGGAACCCTGCGCGAGTGGATAAATGCCAACCGTCAGTTTCGCACTTGGCAAGAGCGGCTTAAGATAGCATTACGGGAGTGGAAAAACAGCAATTATGACGCTGGGGCGTTGTTGCGAGGTGTGCCGTTGGCTGTAGCAGAAGATTGGTTGCACAAACGCGCTTTGGAAATGACGCAGGAGGAGCGAGACTTTATTCAGGCTAGCGCAAGTCAACGGGTTCGGGATAAGCAAGAACGCGATCGCCACAGGCAAAGGACAATTATCGCACTAGGTAGCTTCTCTGCGGTTACTCTAATTTTAGCTGGGGTAGCTAGTGTTGGTTGGTGGAGTGCTGCAATAAGAGAAATTAATTCTCTTACTATTACTTCAGATGCGCTGCTGAACTCAGATGGGCGAAAAGCCCTGAAAGCAAGTTTAAAAGCTGTTGTGCAAATGCAACATATACCCTTGGTAGATGCTGATACCCGCACACAGGTAGAACTGGCATTACTGGATACAGTTCACAATGTCGCAGCACCGAACACTTTAGGAGGACACGCAAAAGCTGTTAATGGCGTCAGCTTCAGTCCAGATGGCAAAATGCTGGCAACTGCAAGTGCTGACAACACAGTGAAACTGTGGAATACCGCCACAGGTCAAGAAATTAAAACCCTGACTGGGCATACAAACTGGGTTTGGGGCGTCAGCTTCAGCCCGGATGGCAAAATGCTGGCAACTACAAGTGATGACAACACAGTGAAACTGTGGAATACCGCCACAGGTCAAGAAATTAAAACCCTGACTGGGCATACAAACTGGGTTTGGGGCGTCAGCTTCAGCCCGGATGGCAAAATGCTGGCAACTGCAAGTTATGACAACACGGTGAAACTGTGGAATACCGCCACAGGTCAAGTAATTAAAACCCTCTCTGGGCATACAGCCTCGGTTTGGGGCGTCAGCTTCAGCCCGGATGGTAAAATGCTGGCAACTGCTAGTTATGACAACACGGTGAAACTGTGGAATACCGCCACAGGTCAAGTAATTAAAACCCTCTCTGGGCATAAAAACACCGTTAGGGGCGTCAGCTTTAGCCCGGATGGCAAAATGCTGGCAACTGCAAGTAATGACAACACGGTGAAACTGTGGAATACCGCCACATATCAAGAAATTAAAACCCTGACTGGGCATACAGACTCGGTTCTTGGCGTCAGCTTCAGCCCGGATGGCAAAATCCTGGCAACTGCAAGTAATGACAAGAGGGTGAAACTGTGGAATACCGCCACATATCAAGAAATTAAAACCCTGACTGGGCATACAGAGTTGGTTAGGGGCGTCAGCTTCAGCCGGGATGGCAAAATGCTGGCAACTGCTAGTGATGACAAGACTGTAAAACTATGGGATACTGCCACATATCAAGAAATTAAAACCCTGACTGGGCATACAAACGCGGTTAGGGGCGTCAGCTTCAGCCGGGATGGCAAAATGCTGGCAACTGCTAGTGATGACAAGACTGTAAAACTATGGGATA